>DRHN01000406.1 GCA_011049595.1 Spirochaetota bacterium
GGATTTTCATATTAATCGTCCGAAATTCAATGGTGTTGGTGTATACGTTTGAAATATTCCTAATTGATTAATATACAATTAATTATATATGCTGTTGAGCTTGGGGCCAATAAACTCACGCTGGGGCTCCCCCAGGCTGCTTTCCACAGCAGAGTAGCTGGGGGTTGTCCTGGTCCTTAGGACGATGCCCGGCCGGTCGGGCACTGAATACCTCCGCTTCTCAGGAAGCTCCAGAGCTCCTCCCGCCTCCAGCTTCTTCAATAGTTTTAAACATGCTTCCCTCTTGTATCTGCCCGAGGCCGTATACCATCCCAGATGCTCGCAAATGGTTTCAGCCAAATCCGTTTGGCTCAATTTCGGAAACATCTTAACAGTTTCCAGTATCAGATCAAGTTCCTGATCGGTGATCTCACGACCGCATTGGGTAATGGATGATTTTAGTTCCTTTGACACAGCGCAGGGCCTCCTCATATATCATGTAATATGAATTAAATTACTGATACGTGGGTTAGAGCTGAACTGCATACTAATTGTTAAGCCAGGTTTCACTTGAAAGCCGGGACGCAGCAGAGTATTTTAATAAAAATGAAAACGGATCCGGCGTTTGTCCATGTGAATTTAATTGCAAAAGACTGGAAAAGACTCGCCAGGTTTTATATAGACGTCTTCGGGTGCGAACCTGTCCCCCCCGAACGATCGCTCTCCGGCAAATGGCTGGAGGACGCGACAGGTATAAAAAATGCCGAAATAAAAGGAGCACATCTAAAACTGCCTGGGTTTAAGGATAACTCCCCTACGCTGGAGATATTTCAGTACAATTCTTCACCTGCCGGTGTCAGTAAAGCAATAAATGACCACGGATTCGGGCACATTGCCTTTTATGTCAAGGATGTGAAGGCTGCTTTTAAGAAGCTGCTGCAACATGGCGGTGGTAAGTTAGGTGAAATAGTTGTAAAGGAAATTCCTGATGCCGGGATTGTCACGTTTGTGTACGCGAAGGATCCGGAGGGAAATGTCATAGAGCTGCAAAATTGGGAAAAACATAAAACCTGATATTATACAAGGATGCAGGGATACATACCATTTTTGAACCCTGAGCTCCGAGGGCCGAAAAAGGTATTTTTGACCTTAAAATTTCATTTATTGACGTTAAGGGGAGATAATTTGATTTATTCCCTTTCGTTTTCATCCTGAATGTCCGGCCCTGACACGGCCCGGACTCCAGCCGAAGCTACCAAGATCGACGTATTCTTCCCTGTCGAATTGTATCCCCTCTCTCATCAGCAAAGCCATTTGTTCCTCATAGCCGCCCCCGTGCGGCAGGGATATTTTTCCCAGACGGTTGATCACCCGGTGCCATGGCAGACCGTGCTTTGATGATGAGGAGTGCAATATCCAGGCAACCTGCCGTGCTGCTCTCCTGTTTCCCGACAGCATGGCGATCTGCCCGTAAGTAGCGACCCTGCCCGCGGGTATAGAGGCTATTACACTTTTTACTCGTGACGAGAAAAAATCCATGAGCGCCTCTCTTCTAATTTAACTCTTCTGTTATTCTACCATATCAGGTGTTGTCTGTCTATGCCCCGGTTCTATTCAGTAACCCGGACTGTACAGAAGCATCACTATCATGATACCGTCGCAGTCATTTTTTGCTCCGTACTGATATTTTTTCAACCCTGCACAGAAATATATATTATGTCAAAGTTAAAACAATGTCACACAAATAATGTCACATTGCAGCATCGGACTTTCAGGTGAGATGCATATCAATGTATATGTAAAAGCTTATCGGAAATTGCTTGACAGGTTTCAATATGTGGTATATATAAGGTAAATTCACTTCACCCAACAGAGGATTAAATTTTCATTTCGATGAGGAGACGCAGCCGGGTTTAAGTTCTTGAACTTTTACATTACCCGGGGTTTTCAGGAAAGGAGATGGTGCTTTATAAGTGTTTAGCGTAGTCCGGGGCTTTAAGCGGGCGGTTCTGAAAAACGCCCGGTAAGTATAAAAACTAAATAATGGAGGTTGTTATGAAAAACAGATCGATTTTTTGTGTGACGCTTATTATCCTGTTATGCTTTGGCGCTGCGGCTCTTTTTGCTGCGAGGGACAAGCCGGCGGAAGGTGAGCTCGAGCTTACCGAAATCGTCTTACAGTTTCAGCCGAACACGCTCTTTGCCGTACAGAGTGTTGCGCTGGAAAAGGGATGGTTCGAGGAAGCCGGGTTTGAAAAGGTCATTATCAAGAATTTCACCTCTGGAAACCTGGCAGGTGAGGCATTGATCGCCGGGGAGCTTTCAATGTGGGTCCCGGGCAATATGCCTGTTATCAGCATGAGGCACAACGGTGTACCGATCGTTGTAACGGGTATGCTCAACGTCTGCCCGGCCGAATACCTGATGGTTCGCAACGATGCCGGTGTAAGCAAACCGGAAGACCTGTACGATATATCTATCGGCCTGATGGTAGGCTCGACGGCCCAGGGTGTTCTCTGGAACCTTGTTAATAAATATGGGCTGGACAACGAACGTCTGAATGTCGTGAATCTGGCGCCGCCCGAGCAGATCACAGCGCTCAGGAACAATGAGATCCAGGCATTGCTTGTATGGCCTCCGGCGGCATACAAGGTGAAAGACATCGCCACCTACATGTTCGACAGCAAGGATTTATCGCACACCAACGTCCCCATGGTTTTCGCCGAGAGTTTTATCAAAAAGTATCCGAACACTGCCAGAGCGCTTATGGAAGTTCTCTACAGAGGCCAGGACTGGGTCGCTGACCAGTCGAACTGGGACGAGGCAAAAAAAATCCACGCCAAAAGGTCAGAGCAGCCGCTGGAGCTGGTGGAGGAGATGTGGCTCGATTACTGGAACCCAAAACAGCCTAATGGTCACCTTGACCAGGATTTCGTTGATGATTTCAGGGGATACACCGCTTTCCAGAAAGCGACCGGGCGTATACAGGAGCCCATTTCGGATATTCTCGAGTACACCTACACAGGTATTCTCGAAGAAATCAGACCGTCGTATGTCAAAGTAAAGGGGCTGTGGACGCCCTGACCCGGACAAGCCGGATCCTTGCAACGTCGGGGTACCCGACAACTTCGGGTTCCCCGACGTTGTCGGGCTTGATCGACTTTATAGAATGGTTTCTTGCAAACTAAAGTTTGTAGTAAACTAAAGTTTGTTGCAAATTAAAGATTGTGCTAAAAAAGCAGGAAAATTGGTATTTAAGGTACAAAAGAGCATTTCATTCGTGACTGCATTGGTCCCCCTGCTGCCTGACAGATTAGAGGAATTGTGTTCAGGGGGAACGGTGCATACCGTTTGACCTATTATCCGAGATGATGCAGGATGTGTAATCATGGTTACAGATGATGCCAGGGGAAAGGTCGTTGTACGCAACGTAACCAAACAGTTCGACATCGAGAACCCGGACCAGGGTCTCGCCATAAAGAATGTCAACTTCACGGTACAGCCCAATGAGTTCATGACCATTGTCGGCCGCAGCGGGTGCGGGAAATCGACCATGCTCAACATCATAGCGGGTCTCTTGAATCCCACGGAGGGGGAGGTGCTGATACATGGAAAGCGCGTAACCGAGCCGGGATTGGACAGGGGAATGGTTTTCCAGAGCGCGAGCCTTTTTCCATGGCTGAGGGCTATTGAAAATATCGAGTTCGGCCCGCGAAATATCGGTAAACCCAGGGATGAGAGACGGGCGCTTGCCCAGGATCTCATCAAGCTTGTGGGCCTTGAGGGTTTCGAGAACAAGTACCCGAGGGAGCTGTCGGGCGGAATGCAGCAGCGTGTTGCCATAGCCCGTGCTATGGCCATGGACCCCGAAATCCTGCTCATGGATGAGCCTTTTGGTTCCCTGGACCAGCTGACCCGTGAAGACATGCAGCGGGAACTGCTGCGCATATGGGAAACCAGCAGAAAAACAGTTATTTTCGTGACGCACAGCATTTTGGAGGCCATATATCTCTCAGACCGTATTCTTGTTTTTTGTCCGCATCCGGGTAATGTGCGGAAAGAGTTCACGATAGATCTGCCCAGGCCGCGTCAGAAGTCCTCAACAGAGTACATGGCCTATTATGAGGAGATATATGAGAATATATCCTGACAGATGGATTCCTAATGCGGACAAACCGCATTCTTTATTAAAAGAATTTTCTTGTCAAAAAAGCAAGAAAATTGTCATTAAGGTACCAGGGAGATAAGCAAAGCGAGACATGGCTGCCACGATATCAGGGCTTGATAGGGACAAAAAGGGGTTGCTGTTGCCCGATCGCTGGATCCGGATCATAACAATCATTGTGATTATCGGTATCTGGGAGCTCATTACCCGGAGCGGTCTCATCCAACCTGTGCATCTGCCGAGCCCCACGAGGGTGCTTTCAACGTTTTTTTACATCATGCGTGAGGGGTACCCGCAGGACATCACTATACTGAAGCATGTCAAGGCCACTGTTTGGCGAATTATTCAGGGCTACCTTCTGGCCACGGTGACAGCCATACCCCTGGGCCTTATCATCGGGAACCGTTTTCTACTGGAGCGCGCTGCAAATCCCGTTATAACCTTCGCCCGGTCCATTGCCACGATCAGTCTTCTGCCGCTCGCAATTGCCTGGTTCGGCGTAGGCGAACTGTCGAGTATTCTTCTCATCATGTACGGGGCCTTCTGGGCCATTCTTACAAATACTATACAGGGCGTGAAGCTGGTCGACGTCAACTTTATCAATGTGGGCAGGATGTTCGGTGCAACGCGCAGGCATATCTTTTTCCGTGTGGTGCTCCCGGCCACCCTTCCGCGGATATTTGCAGGGATGAAAATAGGTCTCGGTGTCGCCTTTATGGTTATTATTGCAGCCGAGCTGATTGGTACCGTTACAGGTCTGGGCGCCCTTATACAGCAGGCAAGACTGTACT
Source organism: Spirochaetota bacterium (assembly GCA_011049595.1). Taxonomy (GTDB): domain Bacteria; phylum Spirochaetota; class B62-G9; order B62-G9; family DRHN01; genus DRHN01. Next base: position 4,936 of record DRHN01000406.1, read on the forward strand.
ACAGAACAGACATAACAATAGTGGGTATGATTTTTATCGGCTTCTTCGGTCTCATTATTTCTATTGGACTTGATAGGCTCGAGCGGGTTATGATTCCCTGGGCCGTAGGTCTCGAAGAGGTGAAGCGATGAATCACCGCGTTTTCAGACGCACGCTTTGGGCGTCGTGGCTTGGTTTTATCAGCATCATCGTGTTGTGGCAGATCGTCGCTATGCTTGGAATCCGGGACCCGCTGGTGTTTCCCGGGCCTCTCATGGTGATAAAGGCCGCCGTCAAGAATGTACCCCTCACCCGCCTGCTCGAGCATATAGGAATCAGCCTCCTGCGTGTCATCATGGGTTTTTCACTGGGTGCGGCTGTCGGTATCACGGCAGGCATTGTCTCCGGGTGGTATAGAAAGCTGGGCGCTGTACTTCGAACACCGATCAATATACTGCGGCCTATTCCACCGCTCGCCTGGATACCGCTTGCCATAATATGGCTCGGTCTGGGAGAATCATCAAAGGTGATGATAATATTTCTCGGCGCATTCTTTCCCATATTTACGAATACCTTCAGGGGAATGGTCACCACGGATCCCGACATCATCCGGGCTGCGCAAGTACTGGGAGTTAAGAAGAACAGACTGCTGTTCAAGGTAATCTTCCCCTCCACCCTTCCCGATATTGCTACGGGGTTCCGTGTCGGTTGGAGCTACAGTTTCGGTCTGGTAGTTGCGGCAGAGCTCATCGCTGCCAACAGTGGTCTCGGGTATATGATCATGCACGCGCGGGAATTGAGTATGATCGCAGTCATTATGTATGGGGTCATTATCATCGGAATCATCAACCTTGTGACGGATTATATTATTCAAGAGGTAATTCTGAAACGAAAACTTCGTTGGCACTATATTTCAACTGCAAATTGACGGGCTGTGTTAATAATGGATATATTATGCCATGTACCGATATTCTTCACCGAAAAACAGATGACAGCCTGAGTATAACACAATATATAATGGTCATGAAACCGTAACCTGGAAGGGATATAGAAAGGAAAACACAGGTGAGCATTGCAAAGTCGGCGTTAAAGGGAGTTACCTATTACGATAAAACGAAGTCTGCCGGTGGGTACACACTGTTTAGCACCTACAACTACGATGTGTGGCTCATAGATATGGAGGGGAACATCGTCAACAGGTGGCGCATGCCTTACTCTCCCGGCTCTCATCAATGGCTGCGTCCAACCGGCAACATGATCCACGCCGGGATGATAAAAAGTCATGAAGAAATGGGACTGCCTATCGAAATGACGGCGATCGGCGGTGTGCTCGTTGAAGTGGATTGGGACTCGAATCTCACCTGGAAGGCCATGGCCCCCTATTCAAACCACGATATACGACCCATGGACAACGGGCATGTTATGTATCACTCCTATAACCCTGAAGGAATTCTTCCGGATGATCTGGCGCAAAAGATGAAGGGCGGTCTTGCGGGCACCGAGTTCGAGGGTCAGGTGTGGGGGGACATGGTGCACGAGCTCGACCGTGACGGAAAGGTTGTCTGGGAGTGGAAGGCTTTCGAGCATCTGGATCCTGTGCTCGATTGTTCCTGCATGCTCGAGAAACGTTCCCTCTGGCCCTATATAAATTCTCTCTGGATCTGCGAGGACGGTAATGTTTTGATGAGCCTGCGTGCCGCCAATGAAGTTATCAGGGTGGATTACAAGACCGGCAGGATCATTGCCAGGTACGGGAAGGGTAAGATCTTTCATCAGCACGATGCGCGGGAGCTTGACAACGGGAACATAATGATACTCGACAACGGCAATCATCGTCCGGTTTACGGACCAAACTATTCGAGGGTGATCGAGATCGATCCGGATACCGACGAAATCGTCTGGGAATACAAAGCCGATTACCCGTCCGATTTTTATTCACCCGTGTGTGCGGGCGCGGAGCGAATGCCGAACGGAAACACAGTAATCTGCGATTCATGGACCGGGAGGATATTCGAGGTGACAGGCGAGGGTGAGCTGGTGTGGGAGTATATCAGCCCCTTTATCGGGTACCAGGTGGGGATGGAGACAACCATGATGTGGCGGGCGCACCGCTATCTCCCCGATTTCCCCGGTCTGAAAGGCAAGGATCTTGACCCGAAGAGGTTTTCCCGTGAAAACAGGATGTTCGGTCCCGATTCATTTGTAAAGGAATTCGTTCCCTCGATATTTTAATATACCGGTAGTTTGTATTGAAAGCATGCGGTTTTAATGAAGTCACAAACATAAAACAAAGCATGACATAAAGGAGAATGCCGCATGAGTTTTGCGCGGACACGTATAAAAGGGCTTGCGTTCTGTGATTCGAGAACAGCATTTCACGGTCTCACACTGTTCACCCCGGTTGAAGGAAAAGGGGTATTGCTTATCGACCTGCTGGGTAAATTGGTCCACAGCTGGGAACTTTCATATGGTGCGGCCGCGCCCGCCCAGCTGCTCCCAAACGGAAATATTTTGTACGGGGCAAAACCCGATGACGCTGACCTCCCTGATCTCGAGGGAACGGGAGGCATTATTCAGGAACGGAACCTTGATGGAGATGTGGTCTGGCAGTACCGTGACCGGACTCTTCATCATGCGCCTTTCAGGATGAAAAACGGAAACACTCTCCTCATGAAGTGGGTCAAGGTTCCGAAGGGAGTCGCCGCGCGGGTGAAGGGGGGTGAAACCGGGACCGGGTCCGAAGGCGTCATGTGGGGCGATGCCATACAGGAGATCCGCTCAGACGGAACAGTTGTGTGGGAGTGGATTGCCCACGAAAAGATGGAGCCGGAAGAGTTTCATCGCTGTCCCCTCTGCCCCCGGGATACGTGGATGCACGGCAATGCCTGTGTCGAGCTGCCAAACGGGAACATCCTGGCCAGTTTTGCAAAGATCAACACCGTTGCAATCATCGAAAAAAAGAGCGGAGAAATCCTGTGGTACTGGGGCACGGGCGGTGAGCTCGCGCATCAGCACTCACCCAATTTACTCGAGAATGGGAACATACTTATATATGACAATGGCTTTCATCCCCAGGGTCTTGCCCTGAACTTCTCCCGGGTGGTTGAAGTAAACTGGAAGAAGAGCGAGATGGTCTGGTCCTATGAAGGGCCCCAGGGCGGTACCCTGAAGATGCTCTTCTGGTCATCCATGTATTCAAACTGTCAGAGGCTTCCCAACGGGAATACTCTTGTCTGCGAAGGCATGACCGGCAGGATATTCGAGGTCACCGCGTATCAAAACATCGTATGGGAGTATGTAAATGCTTTTCCGGGGCCCGAACAACCGGTATCACCGGCCGAGTCAAGAAGTTACCCTGTTTACGGCGCCTATAGATACGGGCATGATTATCCGGGTCTTTCAGATTTTAAACTGTAGAGAGGTGATTTATCAAGCCGGTAAAACACATCCGGCAGGCGCTGGTGGTGCGATACAACGGCGGAGTAAAGTATGAAAAACGTGATTCTCATAACGATCGATACACTGCGGCGGGACGTGCTCGGCTGCTACGGAAACCGGCCAACCCTGACCCCGTTCATGGATTCTATTCAAGAGAAGTGTCTCAGATTCGAAAAGGCATATGCAACAGGGCCCTATACACAGGCTTCGTTTCCGGGTATCCTGACTTCGACATACTATCTGGAGTATGGACGGCAGATGATGCTCCCTGCCGGGAAGACTCTGATTTCTGAGGCAGTGAAAAAAGAGGGGGTCATTACTGCGGCATTTCATTCAAACCCCTATCTGAGCGAAGACTTCGGCTGGAACAGGGGGTGGGACATTTTCTATGA
>DRHN01000407.1 GCA_011049595.1 Spirochaetota bacterium
GTCCTGGATAGAGGAATTACTACCTGAGACTATTTAGGGTTAACTCAAGATGGAAAATAAAAAGGCCCTTGCTCTTTATTTTACGGCGCCTGAAAAAGTTGAAATAAGGGAAGAAGAGCTTAACCCTGAAGAGGGGGGAATTTTTATAGAATCAAGACTGATCGGTATAAGCCATGGAACAGAGATGGTTTTTTTTAGAGGGGAGCTCTCTCAGGGCATTGAAGCGGACTTATCCATTAGCTCTCTTCCGGGGAAGTTGGATTATCCAATAAAATACGGCTATATCAATACCGGAATTACAGAATCCGGGAGAAGAATTTTTGCATTTTATCCACATCAGGATAAATTTTATATTAACAGGGAAGACCTGATTGATGTGCCTCCGGATATGAAGTTTGAAGATGCAGTGTTTCTTGCCTCTATGGAAACCGCCCTCAATATTGTTCTTGATGCAGCACCCCGATTTGGAGAGAATATCCTGATAATTGGACAGGGGGTTGTAGGTCTTTTGGTATCTGAGATTTTAAAACTTTCACACATGGGAAACATTATTACCCTCGAACCCTTTGAAAAAAGAAGAAAATCTTCTGCCAGGATTGGCTGTATATCGCTTTCGCCTTTTGATAAGAAAGTGGAAAAAAAAATCGGTGATTTGACAGATGGGAGGGGGGTAGATATTGCAATAAATCTTAGTTCTACGGAGTCCGGGCTTCAATTCGCAATCGATACACTTGCCTTTCAAGGAACAGTGGTAGAGGCATCCTGGTTTGGCGCAAAGAGTGTCTCCCTTTCTCTTGGCAGTAATTTTCACAGAAAAAGAGTGACCATTAAAAGCAGCCAGGTTTCTACAATAGACCAATCAATAGCCGGCAGGTGGGATAAAAAAAGAAGGCTCAATCTTACACTTGATCTTCTAAAAAAAATAAAACCGGCAAAATACATTACTCACCGGATAAAGCTCGCTGATGCGCAAAAAGCCTTTGAGATGTTAAAAAGTAATCCCGAAGAAACGATTCAGATCGTTCTCGAGCCATAATTACCTGTAACAAAAGTATTTAATATAAAAAAATGAAAATACTCTTTATTATTTATGGCTCTATTAACCAAATTTCCGGCGGATATATCTATGATAAAATAGTCATTGATTTTTTAAAAGCGAAAGGGAACACTGTTGATATTCTTGAATTAAAGAAGATTCCTTATCTTTTTTCACCAGTTCAGGTTTTTAATCATAGGCTGATGAAGCTGTTTTTGTCCCGGCGAAAAAAAATCTTCTATGATCGTATCATAATTGATGAGCTGACCCATCCATCGGTTTTTCTCTCTGTCGCCTTTAAGAGAAAAAATACCCCCCCTGTAATAACTCTTGTTCATCTATTAAAGTATTCTGAACCTATTTTTTCATTTTTAAGGATTATTGCACTTTTTATTGAAAAAATTCTTCTCAACTGCTCCGATTTAATTATTGTGAACAGTTTATCAACAGCTCAAATCGTCAAGAAAACTGTTCGAAGTAAGATTCCGGTACAAATATGTAAACCGGGGAAAAATACCTTTGATGAGGTTAAAAACCATGCAAGCCGGACAAAAGCCGATGAAGCTTTTAATAAACCTGTTCTTTTATTCGTCACTGCCAATGTAATTCCCAGGAAAGGGTATGATCTATTGATCCTTGCTCTCTCTAAACTTTTAGACCTGAACTGGAAACTGAAGATCGCGGGAAATGAAGCTGTGGATAAACATTATAAAAAAAAAATAGATAAGCTAATTTTAAAATCTGGTATGTCTGACAGAGTCACATTTACAGGAGTACTATACGGTAGAACGCTTGCCAGGGCGTATCATGAGTGTGATATTTTTGTGTATCCCACCAGATTCGAAGCGTACGGTATTTCTCTTGCCGAGGCAGCAAGTTTCGGGCTTCCTTACGTTGCCTTTAGATGCGGGGCCATCGAAGAGGTAGTTCAAAAAAAAGGTCTTCTGGCGGGATCAGGGGATGTGGCAGGATTTCGGAGACATTTAAGAAAATTAATATCCGATCCTGAATTTCGAAGAAATATGGCGGATCTTTCTTTAGAAGTATCAAGGTCGCTTCCAACCTGGGAGGAGACTGTAGAGTGCTTTGGAA
>DRHN01000408.1 GCA_011049595.1 Spirochaetota bacterium
AAACTGTCCTATAAACCATGGCAGGAACATGCTGCCTATGCTCGCGCCTGCCAGAAACATACTCGTGATCTTGCCGGTGAGGCGCAGATGTCTTTCAGAAAAAGTAATTGTCATCGGGAACAGGGATGCCATTGAAAAACCGGTTATTATTGTGCCGATCCACAGCGCAACAGCAGAACGTGAGTATATTAAAATAATACACAGGCCAAGCACACACCCTGCAAGACGCATACAGGAGATAAGGAATCGAAACGCGGCGATTATTTCCTTGTCGGGATAATATCGTTTTTCTTTTTTCTGCACGTTGGAGGTGAACTCGCTTTCGCGGGCTGGATCTACACTTACGCGTATACTCTTGGCCTGGCGGATAAAATCGTAGCCGCATACCTGACTTCAGCGCTCTGGGGTTCACTTACCGTCGGGAGGCTTCTCGGCATCCCGGTTGCCGCCAGAGTCAAACCGCAGTATATACTGATATATGGTCTTGCCGGGTGTGTGCTTGGCCCGTGTATTATTTTAATATACTCACGTTCTGCTGCTGCGCTGTGGACCGGCACAATAATAACCGGTTTTTCAATGGCATCCCTGTTCCCCATGACAATTACTTTTTCTGAAAGACATCTGCGCCTCACCGGCAAGATCACGAGTATGTTTCTGGCAGGCGCGAGCATAGGCAGCATGTTCCTGCCATGGTTTATAGGACAGTTTTTCGAATCCATCGGTCCGCGAGTGACCATGGTCATAATAATAATCGCGTACGCTTTTGCTCTCGGGGTTTTCTTGTTTGCGGTAAATTACACACGCAAAAAAGAATTGACAGCCTAATTAGCGAGGAAAGAAATCACACGCGCCGGTCGGGCGCGGCTGATCAATATTTAAAAGGAATGGCCGATGAGAAAATTAAAACAGCACAAAGCCCAGCTGACGGAAGGCCCGGTTGTCAAAACACTTATTACTCTCACGCTGCCGATGGTAGTCGGTATAGTCGGAATGGTAACCTTCAACCTGATCGACACGTTCTTCGTGGGTCGTCTCGGGACTATGGAATTGGCAGCCATGAGTTTCACCTTTCCTGTCATTCTTGTTATCAGCAGTCTTGCAATGGGGCTGGGGATAGGTACTTCCGCTGTTCTGTCCCACGCGATAGGCGAAGGGGACCATCACAAAGTACAGCGTTTAACTACGGACGGTCTGCTGCTTTCGGTTTTGATCGTGACTGCTTTTACAGTGGCCGGTATGTTGACCATTGAACCTCTGTTCAGAATGCTTGGCGCTAAAGGTGATACTATTCCTTTGATAAAAGAATATATGAGAATATGGTATATAGGGGTACCGTTTGTCATAATCCCGATGGTCGGGAACAGCGCCATCAGGGCAACCGGTGACACAAAAACACCCGCGGCTATAATGATGGTAGCGGTGATCGTAAACCTTGTCCTGGACCCTCTTTTAATTTTTGGTTTAGGGCCTTTCCCCAGGCTCGAGCTTGAAGGGGCTGCTCTGGCAACGGTCCTGGCCCGTGCTACAACTCTTATCGTTTCACTTGTGGTCCTTTCGCGCAGGGAGAACATGATAACTCTGAAGTTCCCCGGGTTGAAGGAAATTTTTCAATCATGGAAACAAATTCTATACATAGGTCTTCCGGCCGCGGGAACAAGTATTATCCTGCCTGTTTCGATCGGTATTGTAACACGGCTTGTGTCGGCATACGGCCCTGAGAGAGTGGCCGGCTTCGGGGTTGCCTCCCGGGTTGAAATATTTGCGTTGACATTGATATTAGCTCTGGGAACAGTGATCATTCCATTTGTCGGTCAGAACCTGGGGGCGGGGAAAAATGAACGGATATGGGAGGGGGTTAAATTCAGCCTGCTTTTTGCTATGCTCTGGGGTGTATTTGTGTTTGTCCTGTTGCTGTTTTTCGCAAGACAGATCTCCGGAATATTTAATAAAAATCCGGCTGTTATAGAAACGACTGCCCTTTACCTGATAATCGTTTCCATAAGTTACGGCGCGCAGGGGGTCTTCAGGCTTGGGTCCTCTATATTAAACGGTCTAAAAAAGCCGCTGCCTGCAGCGTTTCTTGCTATTGTTCGAATGTTTGTGTTTTATGTCCCATTTGCTCTGCTTGGTTCCAGGATATTTGGGTTGAGGGGAATTTTCGCGGCCGCGGCGCTTGCAAACTTTGCTACAGCATTATTATCATTTTTTTGGATAAAAAAGGCCCTTCCTGCGGGTGGTGCTTTACGGATAATTCCCGGTCAAGAAAAAAGGTGATGCCGTTGACACGCAGGTTCAAAAGAAAATCTATGCCCTCGCCCCTTGTTATCACGGGGTGGAAAGGTACTTTCATCAGGGCGATAAAGTTAAAACCATATTTAGATTTCCACAGAATGTTGAGCAATTAAAAAAAAATTAACTTTTCTCGTACTTTTTATGTAATATTTTATCTCTATTGGTTGTAACCCCTTCTTATTCCATCATTTAGGCCTTACACGAAACTGTACTTTTTATGAAATAACATAAAAAAATTATAAAGTTTTTGATACATGCCTCTTAACATAGTATATTCTATATTAGGCGAGTCTCTTCATGAGCAATCCAGAACCAGGTATATCCTTCAAAAAATCTCTTAGTACCCAATTAGATGAATTTTATTTTCAGTGGCATATTACTGAGAAATGTAATATGAGATGCAGCCACTGTTATCAGGCAAATTACAACAGCAAAAACGAGATGTCTATTCAAGAGCTAAAAGGAGCTGCTGATGAAATATTTCGAACTTTAAATAAATGGAAAAAGAAAGGTAGAATTGCTTTAACAGGTGGAGAACCTCTGATTAGTCCTAATCTTTTTCCCTTAGCAAAATACTTGGAAAAAAGTGATGAAATTCAAAAGATAGGTATTCTTACCAATGGAACTCTGATTAATGAGAAGACAATTGAGAATATTAAAGCAATAAGCAAACTTCATTATATTCAGATATCCCTTGATGGTGCGACTCCCGTAACAAATGACAGGATAAGGGGAGAAGACTCATTCAGAAAGGCAATAAACGCAATTAGATTATTGAACCAAAACGGCATTACAACCAGGTTGATGTTTACTCTTCACAAAGGAAATGCCTATGAGATAAATCAATTAATTGATTTAGCAATTAGTGAAAGGATAGATGGACTAACCTTTGAAAGGCTGGTTCCCTGTGGGCAGGGTAAAGGGATGGAAAATATAATTCTTTCTCCTGAAGAACTTAAAGATGCATATCAAAGGATTTCTGATCGTGCTGATTTGGAATATGAGAGAAGAAGCAAATTAACCATAATTAAATTGAGAACGCTATTTGCCTGCCTTGATAAAGATGGAACAAGAGATGGTGAAAATATTCCGTTTAAAAAACAACAGGGTGCAATGTGCTCCATTGGAATCGACAGTCTATGTTTTCTTCCCGATGGA
>DRHN01000409.1 GCA_011049595.1 Spirochaetota bacterium
GCCCCCAGCTCTTCATAGAAATGAAAGAGGGTGCCGGAACGGAAGCCCGACAGTCCGTGCATACATCCGTCGATGTTATACCCCTTACGCTTCCAGCTCGTACAAAACCGCCCGGGAATGTTGTGAATTTCGAATATCCGGGTTTTATAACCGTCCATCCGTGCGTAGTAACCGGCGGAAAAACAAAAAAATGAATTTTATTAAAACTGTTTTCATTTATTATACACATTAAAACATCTCCTCTTTAGATCATTAAATATTTTTCAATAAATCATTTCCGGGTTTCAAACCCTTCAAAAACTCTTCGCAGGGCATGCACAATATTTCACCTTTTTTAAGCCTCTCGGTTCCGCGGTAAAGCAGAAGCGCGATTGACTTTGGATAATCTTCTTTAAAAGCGCGCAGCCCGTTCAGGTCCTTTGGCCTTATGCTTTGAGAGTTTTTTACTTCGATCGCCCAGATCGTGGCAGGGCCGTAAACAACAAAGTCCACTTCGTTTCCGAATTTAGTCCGCCAGAAAAAAAGCTGGTTTTTATTACCGCTGTACGCGTTCCATGCTTTTAAATGCTGCAGCACAAGCCCTTCAAGCGCGCGGCCGTCCGCCTCATGAGGGCTGTCAAGAGGCCCGGCGGGGCGTAAAGATCTGAAGACCCCGGCATCAAAAAAATAAAACTTGGAATGGGATATCAAATGTCTTTTCGCGCGTTTTGTAAATACCGGGATAGTATATGAAAGAAGAAGATCCTCAAGTATGGAAATGTATCCTTCGACAGTCTTACGTCCGACCTGGCATTCGCGAGCTGCTTCAGAGGTATTCAGTATGCCTCCGTGTGAAAAACTGATGGCTTCGAGGAACCTGGCAAAGCTTCCTACGCTGCGTACGAAGCCTTCGGATTGAACTTCTTCCCGAAGGTATAATGAAACATACGCGTCCAGCACTTCTGAAGGATTTTGGGAGTTTAAAACCAGGGGCAACATCCCTAACTGCAGCGAATCATTCAGGTTGAAATTTTCACCCAATTCTGAAGCCATAAAGGGATGGAAAGTGTTAAGCAATGCTCTCCCTGCCAGCAGGTCCACGCCTGTCCTTTTTAATTTCCGTGAGCTTGACCCCGTGAGTATAAACCTTTTTCCTCGTTTTTCCTCCAGGATTTGATGAACAACATCCAATAGAGACCCGACTTTTTGGATCTCATCTATAATAATTGGATTTTTATCCGGGTTGCCGTCAATATATTCGGTAAGTCTTTCAGGCTTTGCGGAATAGAGCCTGAAAAGTTGAGGAGAAAGCAGGTCGATGTACAAGGCATTTTTGAACTGTGTGTTTAGCCATGTTGATTTTCCTGTACCCCGTGGTCCGAAAAGAAAGAAGCTTTCACCGGGGTCATTAAAATATCGTACTTTCAATTCCATTTATGCTTCCTTTTTGGAATTTACTATACAATATTTACTGCATTTTGGTTGTAAATGTCAAGTATTTTTTATTTATGAACAGGTTTATGGATACTTACTTCGCGGGGATAAATATACTTTCCGGGTGAGGAGGTGTCATAAAATAGGCCCGCACAAATGAAACGCCCATAATTTTTATAGCGATATTCTTGACTATGCCGGTGTAATATGTTACACTTATCGGTGTAAAAGGAGACACCTTATGATTTCGATGAGATCAAAGATAACAAAAGTGCTTTTAAATTATTTTTTTCTCAATCCCGGAGAGAGTCTTTTTGTGAATGAAATAGCGCGGAAATTAAATCTGGATAAAAGGAATCTTGTTAAAAAGCTCAGGGAATTTGAAGAAGATGGGGTCCTGGCAAGTGAGACCAGAGGTAATCAAAAAATATACTCAATTAATCGTTTATATCCGTTGTATGAAGAATACAGAAAAATTGTTTTTAAGACAATAGGTATTGAGCACAAGTTAAAGGACATGGTCAAACAGGTGGCGAGTATTGAAAAAGTTTACCTGTTTGGTTCATACGCGAAAGACACAATGAATGTTCACAGCGATATAGACCTTTTGGTAGTAGGGGATCATAAGATCATGTCTTTACAGAAGGAAATCAGTAAATTACAGAAAGAAACCGGCAGGGAGGTCAATGTTGTAAATATGGACAAAAATGAATTTGAAAAAAGGAAAAAGAATAAAGATCCATTTATTGAAACTGTATTTAGGGAAAAGTATATTGAGGTGATTTAATGAGGTTCGACGATAAATACTTCGCAAAGTTCAAATTCACAAAAGAACCGGTAGACAAAAATCTCATGAATGCCTTGCGCGATCTGGATATTGCAAAAAAAGATGAAATCTTGGATGTGAAGTTCAATTACACTTATACAGCGCTTTTGAAAGCTGGCATTACTATCTTGAGCTTTTATGGCAGGAAAGTAAAAAGTGCTCCGGGACATCATATTAAGATAATCGCACAACTTTCCGATCTTCTTGCTGATGAAGGAATCGACGTTTTGGGAAACTTGATGAGATCGAAGAGGAATTCTGATCTATATGATGGGGGGATGGAGGTGACCAGCAAAGAATGTTCAGAATATACAGAATTCGTAGAGGATGTATTGAGCAAGGTGAAAAATCTAATTGAGGCTGTCCAACAACACTTTTAGAATTTAGTCGTTTCCCAGTAAAATGAAAAAAACAGCCTGCTTTCTCTAATATCAAATAATTTATCATTCTCAGCGGCATTAAATATTCTATTCTATTCATCAAAATATCCAAAACAGGTCCTCGCACCAGCTATTCCCTGTTCTTACCTTCTCATATCCACACCGATTCCTTAAATCGGTGTGTAAACCGGCATAAGCAGCAACTCCAGTGCCCTGTACCTCGCTATCTTACCCAAATTAGGCCCGATACGTATCAACATAAACTCAAGCGAGGCCTTCGCAAACCCCCTCAATGATGTTGCCTCCATCCCTTGTTCTTCTGATCATCTCCATGTACAGGTTCAACTATCCCCTGTCGCGACATGTAGACTTCCCTCCCTATATCACTCCTTAACTTCTCCCGCATTATCTCTCGATATGGCTCCCGACTGTCAATCGCTATCGTCCCTAACTTCACACATAAATGTACTTGTAAGTTTAAAGAAGAAGATAAATAAAGAATTGTAGTAGTATGAGGGGGGTTGGAGGACCGGGGGAAGGGGGGAGACTAATAATGTGAATAATGTGAATAAAGCTTGATTATAAAGAAAAAGAATAGTATTGGACTCCTTGTGGAAGTTGATGCTTTAAATGCACTGCAGGAAAGCTGCATACAGATAGAATGCCAACTCCACAAGGACCGTTCTGGATTCATAAAACAGATGCCTGCTCTGAGAATAGGGTAGTTGCTTATTACAAGTATGCCGGAATGGAGCGGTCCACTATTTTAATATTGGAGGTTAGAATGATGCTAAGAGATGCAATTGGGATCGATCCTGATTCAAAAGGGTGTCAATGTGCCCTCGTAAAGTTGGGGGAGTGTCAAACACAACAGAGAGGATATCTGGCAACTGAAGAAGGTATGACGGGGTTCATCCGGTGGGTGAAAAAACAGGGAGATGTTATAGTGGCGATTGAAGGGAGCAATGGTCAGAGCAAACCCATAGAGAAAGCGTTGAGATCTGCGGAAATTGTGTTCTATTCGTTCAAGCCGAGTGATGTTGATAAGTTTCGGAAAGCAGTTTTGGGACAGAATAA
>DRHN01000410.1 GCA_011049595.1 Spirochaetota bacterium
CTCCGTACATCTTTGTAAGCCCTTCCAGACGGGACGCCAGGTTCACGGCGTCACCAATGCAGGTGTATTCCAGTTTCTGGTTGGAGCCTATGTTTCCTACGACGACTTCACCCGTGTTCAGCCCTATTCCGATCTTGAAAGGCGGTCTGCCCGATGCAGTCTGCTTCCTGTTGAAAGTCTTTAAGGAATCGAGCATTTTTAATCCGGTTTTCACTGCGTTTGTAGGGTCGTCATCGTGCAGGACCGGCGCGCCGAAGACAGCCATGATAGAGTCTCCGATAAACTTGTCGATGATGCCCTGGTGTTCAATAATGATGCTGACCATGATGTTGAAATACGTGTTCAAGGACAGGACAAGCTCTTCGGCTGAGAGTGATTCAGATATCGTAGTGAAGCTTCTAATATCCGAAAAAAGGATCGTGGCGTGCTGCTTTTTACCTACAAGAAGGTTCGCACCCCCTGCTTTGAGCACTTCATCTATTATATCAGCAGGGACATACTTCTGAAAAATATGCCTCACCTTCTCTTCGCTTTTTTGCGAGAGGATACTCTTGTACGCGTACTGTTTTATCTGATTGTATGCCAGTTCCAGATCCCCCACCATCCTGTTGAACCAGGTAGCAAGGTGGCCTATCTCGTCATCGTACTCTATCCTGACCCTCTTTGAAAGATCATTGGTAGTAATTATTTCTTTCATCGTGTTTATTACATTGCCCATAGGCTTTGTCAATTTTTTCATAAAAAACATGATCAGCCCCACTGCAAAGACAAGGGTGATCCCGATAGTGTACGCGACCTGTTTTTTAATGTTGTCGGCATCCATGTAAAAGGTCTCCTCGAGTTCGCTCAGGAGTATATACCAGTCCCAGGGTTCGAAATACATGTAGGATCCGATGCGGCTTTCCCCGTTAAGGGTTAAATTTGTCAGCCCTCTTTTTGTTTCGGTCATGGTTGTAAAAAAATCACTGTCGGTGACACTCGTTAATTCACTTTCAGGGAATACAACATCACCTTTTGAATTTATTGCCATGAAATAGCCTGTAACCGAGAGCCGGATCGTGTCAGCATATTCTTCAGCTGATCTCATCGCGAGGTTTCGGTATTCCAGGTCATCGATGAGGCCCGTGTCTGTAAGAATGTCCTCCTGTCTCCGGCAGTACTTGAACATCTCTGTCAGCTTGTACCCCAGAAACTCTTTGGCTATTTTTGTGATCCCGCTTTTTGCGGACAGAAAAGATGTAAAACCGATCAAGAGGAGGGGAAACACAAACAAAGGTAAAACCACCATGAGTACTTTGGTTCCGATCTTCATAATAGTTCCCGGTGAATTAGTTCATGGTGGTAAACCACCATATAACTAAATTGAGCCGTTTTCCCGGCGACTAATTAATTCTGCTTGACTTGTTGTATTTCAATTACGAATTTTATCAGAGTAACTTTTATTAACCAAAAGCTTATATACTCTCTATAATTAATTATAATACAAATCCTGGTGTTTTCGGGATTTTTTTTAATCACCACCGCTGTTTTATAATATTGGATCAGTTTCCGGGTGATGTTAGGGCGGATATTCCGCTTGAGCTCTTATACCGGACATAACACAGTCAGCAAAGAATTTGAAAAACGGGGGTCAGCCTTCGTCCATGCCCTGGAAAAG
>DRHN01000411.1 GCA_011049595.1 Spirochaetota bacterium
CTCTTGAAAAACATTCCCTGTGGAACCTTTCGCCGTCCCTGACAGGGTCGTACAGCGAATACACGGGATGCCTTTTGTTATCCATTATGAATACCAGGTTATCCACACCTGATCTTGCTTTTTCTATCAGGATGTTCATCTATGCACCATATAACTTATGCTGTTGTCGAGCGCCGCAACCGCTTTTTCTGCTTCATTTTTTATTTCCGCGGGCTGAATTATTTCCGGAAGCCCTCCATAAAACATTTTGTATATTTTTTCACAGTTTTTCTTTTTTGATAAATCCATATAATGTTCGATATCTCTCCTCAAATGTTTTAGATCGGCCAGAACATTTTCTGCCGGTATTTTACACTTTTTCATGCTGCCCATTCGGTTTTGAAACTCCGTTTTTTTGTCCAGGCTGTTCATGTTCAGTGAACGCGGATCGGAAAATGTAATACCGGATAATCGGACCCCGTCGTTCAACCTGATCAGATCGGGTCTGATTATCTCATTTTCAAGCCACTGTTTGTACAACATAAGCTTGTACGAGGAAGTTATTTCCAGCCCCTGCTGGGACCGGGCACGAACGACCTTGTCGACGCGCAAACCATTTAAAACAGACGTGTGCCAGTTTTTTATCCGGGTGGATGTCGAGAGATAATGACCGTCAAAACCGGCTGCCTGGTGATGATCTTTTACACCACGAAAAGCAAAATCAAACCCGGCCAGGTAAATCTCCGTGAACCCCATAAGCCTCGTAAGAAGGATCATAACTACGGAAGCAGTACCCTGCATGGGCACCGTTACGCTGCAGTTTTTCAGGCTTGCAAGATCCCGTTCAAGAGGAAGATCATGGGAAAACAGATAAGTCCTGTCGGGCCAGTTTTTTAGGATCGACACATCACCGGAAAAAGTCGAGAGCAGAGGCGTTTGGGCGTAACTGATAAATCTGTACCTGTTCCCGAATCCGGCATCGGTTGTCATTATTAAATCAGGTTTAATATTGTTTTTTATAAGATAAGGCGCGGAAGGCAAAAGGGAAAAAACCGGGATGTTGCTGCTGAGCGGTTTTAAATCGTCAATTATATCCTCAATAAAGGGTCCGGAGGCCACGAGAATTACGGGGCCGCTGAAGAGTTTGTAAAACTTTTTTGTTCCGTAATAGCCTGCACCGAGATGGCTCAAATTTTTAAGTATATTTCTGAGCCAGAGCCCCCCTGTTCTTATTTCAGTAGTATCGGTGGCAAGCCGCTCCTTCAGCTTTCTGCCGATAAATTTTTCCACACTGTCATAATACTCCGGATCGAGCTTGACACCGGGGGGATGTCTCACAATAGAAAATTTTTCCGAAAACAGAGGTCTTAACTTTTCGATCAGATCATCGATGGCAAAGCCTACAATAGGGACAACTGATTTAAAATATTCAGGCTCTATTATGCAAAGAGCGGCTTTAAAAACGTAAGGGTGTTTTTCAACAACAACGCACTTCGATCTGTACCGGCTTAAAAATGTGTTTATATGATATCCCAGCCCGCACCCTAAAAAAAGTACCGTTTTTTCCCAACCGGTCCGGCCTTCGATGTGCCTGAGCGAGTACTGACGGGGGTTGTATTTTGACTCGAGGTACACTCCGTTGACCTTGATCGTCAGTGAACCGTCCTTTGCGGCTTCCATCGGCGGGTTGATCGCCGATCTCTCGAGAATGTCATAAACGGAAGGGTTTGTATTTCTTAAATAGTCGAGGTTTTTATTAAAATTGTTGTTATATATGGCAGGAATGTTATCTATATCAGGCACTTTTTTCAATAATATCTTCCCCCCGCTCTCTCTAGTTTCACAGATTACCCGGCATTGCCTGCATACCCGGCGACAGCACCTCAGAACTATTGTCTGAGGAAAGGGGTCAGAAGATGGCCGCAAGTATAGCAGTCAGGTCCTTGCTCACTTCAGGAAAAACTGTGGCGGAAGATGCAATATTTATGGCCCTTTCTTTCTTTGGTCCCTTGAAACTTTCATTGAACTCCTTTTTGATCTGCCTGATCAACGCATTAGCTTCACCTTTTTCCATTTCTCTCAGCGACACAACCGTTTTATTCCAGTCCACAACTCTAAAAACACCTTTACCCTGCACGTTTTTAGCTATTATTCTATGCAGCTTTTCCGCAAGGCCCCAGTACCTGCTGAAACCATGAGAATCCAAAACCTTCTTCCCGTTCTCCATGGTGAACATGGCCAAATTAAGCGGTTTACTGGTCCGCTTTGCCTTTCCGGTTTCCTCGCTTAAAAATGACTCTAATATATTCCAGGGGTTGGCATTCATCAATTTACTATACAAAATAAACCCGGCGATGCTGAAGGTGCCGTGCTGAATTCTTGATTTTACACTCTTCGTCAATTTTTTTCCGGCTCCTTTCATCCTGTGAATGTTCAGGATTCCCAGCACTTCATCGCAAAATAAAACCGGAGCGACTATGAATGTTTTTAACTGATCGTCATTCTTTTTTGACAGTTTCGTAATGCGTTTCGCGGCATCCGAAAGGACCGCAGGTTCACGGGCCTCGATAACTGTATTAATTATTTTATCGGTTTTCGATACCTTGTATTTACCAAGAATATTCTTCGGGATCCCGATGCTGTCCTCGACCAGCAGTTTCCCGGGGGACCCCCACCCTGTCACCAGGGCGGCAGATTCGATCTCAAGACTTGTATAAAGATTCTGCATAGCTTCTTTCAGAATATTGTCCCTCTCAATCCCAACAAACCTTTCCGAATTGCTGTACATATCGATCACGGACTCTTTTTCTGCTTTTTCGGCTTCCAGCTTTTCCAATGCATCCTGAGACTCTCTTTCCTGAACATAACTGCTGAGATAAACCCCTGCCAGGTGCGAAAATAGACCTGTTACACTGTTATCAACTCTCGGTCTTTTTGGCTGGCCCCCGACAATTATGAAACCGGCGATACCGTCGGCTGAAGGAAGAGGATAGGCTGTCCAGGGTAAAATATTATCGAGTTTTTTTATCTCTTTCATTATTGCTTCATCTTTTATAGCAACCGACCTGACGGGCTTCCCGGTGTTGTTCTCAAGGGATCTGATGAGCTGTGAGGTTTTCCCAAAACCGACTTTACCGGTTTTTTTATCCAGGGAACCTTCAGGGTAAATACACTCTACGGTGTACCTGCCATTTTTATAGAGGAAAAGCATACAGGTTTTCCCCTTTCCAAGCCGTGCCATTGTCTCGGCAACCGTTCCGCACAGCGTTAAATATCCATCCTGCCCGCATATATCATTGAACAAGCTGATCACCCTCTGTGTGTCCCCTTCAGCCAGGCACTGTTCGACCAGTACCGGAACAGGTACGGGCGGTATTTCAGCGATTTTTTCTTCCGGCGCGCCCTCAAGAACCGATGCCTCGTCTCCTGCTTGCTTCGAAAGAACCTGCGCATCTGACCTTTCAGAGGCGTCATCGATTGAAATCGATGGAATTTCATCCGCACCGGTCTTTTTGGCAGGCCTTCCCCTCTTTTTCTTTACAGAAGCAAGGGCAGCGGCTTCTTCTGTTTCCCTTATCAGGATCGCCTGTTTCAGCAGCCCGCCCCTTTTTTCAGCAGGCGGTTCCTCCACAGTAAGTGCAGCTTCCCCGGTTAATTCAGCTTCCTCGCTTTTTCGGGTCTTTTCACGGACCAGAGCGGCCCGTTCAAGCACCCCGCCGTTTTGTCCATTCAGCGTTTCTTCAGTTTTATCTTTTGTGGCGACCTCTGCTTCGGCCTTTTCCCTTATTGCGGCAAGCCCCATTTTTAAAATTTTTTCCTCAGATTCTGCCGGTTCTTCTTTTAACTCTGTTACCTCTTCCAAAAATAACTCTTCCTCACCTTCGAGCATATCTCTGGTCAATACACCCTCTTCCAGCACGATTTCATCCGGATGAATATCTTCGAAGACCGCAACTTCAGCTATTTTTTCTTGCTCCCGGCTGACAACCCCCGCGTCTTCCTCAACAAGGTCATCCTGAACCCCGGCCTGATCAGCTTTTTCTTCTCCCTGGGCCCCGGGCATCTGCTCTTTTTCCCCGGCCAGGATCAGGGCTGCCTGCTGCAGAAGCCCGCCTTTAGGTCCATAAGCCGTGCCGGAGCTATCTATATCTTGAAGCTGTTCTTCGCCCGCTGTCCGGTCCCCGGCATCACGGCTGTAAGAGCTTGCTTTTTCCAGCAATCCCTTTTCATCCCTGTCACCCCGGAAGGTTTCGGCCCTTTCCAGAAGGCCTTTTGGCTCCCCTTCTTCTGACTCAGATTCCTCTGTGCTGTCGTATTTTTCAGCTTTTTCAAGCAGCCCGGTACCTTTGAGGAAACGATCGGACACATTTTCACCCTGTTCATTTTTTTCTTTTTCTTTCTGATCCATGAGGTGTGCTTTTGTGAGTAAACCCATTTTATCCTCTTCGAAAATTTTTCTTTCTCTACTTGTATATTATCGGTTACTTATCTCATAAGTTAAATGTCGGGTAAACTGAAGCGGTGCGGAAAATCGTGTCATTTTGATACTATCAAAATGATATATTGATACACAAGGGCAATATGATGCAATTTGATGCCGGGCCGGAATAACGAAAACCGGTTTATATATTTATCTCTTTATATATATAGGATTAATTGACCATGATTAGTTGGCACAGATTATGCAAGAGTATAAGTGAAATTAAAAAACCTCAAGGAGGCGTTAAAAATGAACCTTATCAAGTACAGACCTAACAGAATGGTGAATGTTTTTGAGGATTCCTGGAACAGTTTTTTTGACCCTTTTTTCAATGATTCCCCTGTTGTAAAAAGAACCAGTCCCGCGATTGACATCGATGAGGATGACAACAGGTATTCATTGGAAGTAGAGCTTCCAGGCCTGACGGAAAAAGATGTAGAAGTCAAGGTTGAGGGAAACCTTCTCACACTCTCTTCCAAAAAGAGTGAAGAGAAAGAGGAAGAGAAAAAGGACTATGTTTTGAGAGAGAGAAGGAGCTGCAACTTCAGCAGGTCCTTTGTTCTTCCGGAGAATGTGGAAGCGGATAAAATCAACGCGGAGTTCAAAAACGGACTTCTGTTAATCGATGTGCCGAAAGCTGAAAAGGCAAAGCCAAAACTGCTCGACATAAAAGTAAAGTAAAACATTAAAAACATTCACACCGGCTTAAAGGAGCGCCCACAGCTCTCCTTTAAGCCTTTTTTATTTCCTCCTGATTGAGTATATTCTTTTCTACCTTGATACATCCTGCGTGATGCGCGGAGCGGTTTAAAGATGATTGTCATCGCACTTCAATCAGGCAGTAACGGCAACTGCATTTACGTTGAGACCGGCCGGACAAAACTGCTGTTTGACGCCGGGATCAGCGGGCACCAGGCTGAAAAACGGCTCGCTTCCTTCGGCCGTGATATACGCCGGGTAAATGCGGTGATCATTTCCCATGACCACGCCGATCATATATCCAGCGCCGGTGTTTATCAGCGCAAATTCGCCCTTCCCCTGTACATGACCGAACCGACCCTTTCGCGGGCAATGCTGAGGACCCGTGTCGGAAGACTCAACGATATACGGCATTTTAAGGCAGGAGAAACACTGCTGTTCGAGGATATGTACGTGGAAACCGTCCCGACTCCCCACGACTGCGCCGATGGCTGTGCTTTCGTTTTAGAAGACAGCAGGTCACGGTGCGGGATCCTGACCGATCTGGGCAATGTGTTTGAGGAGCTTGTGCGGATTGTTTCCACCCTGGATGCAGTTTTGATCGAAAGCAATTATGATGAGGGCCTCCTCGAGTCAGGTCCGTACCCTCCTTTCCTGAAACAGCGTATTCACGGTGATAAAGGGCACATTTCCAATGTTGAGTCAGCCGAGCTGCTTTCCCGGTCAGCCTCGCCGCAGCTGGTTTGGGCCTGTCTCTCTCACCTTTCAGAGCTGAACAACACTCCCGCCCTGGCTATCGAGGCACACCGTGGGCGGCTGCCGGAACGGATAAAATTAATCACCGCAAGCCGGTATGGGGCTGTTATGCTTCCGGAGCTGTAAAATCGCGCGTTTGTTTGCAGTAATTATTATTGCAATAATTATTCTTATGCAAAGGCGACAGCAGCCATGTCATCTGAGCTCCCACCCGTGCTTCCTGATCCTTTTGGCTATATCTTCATGGACAACATTTGCCTCTTTTTCAGTCAAGGTCCTGTCGCCCCTTCTATAGTAAACATTGAACGCGAGGTTTTTTTTGCCTTCAGGAAGCGGTTTTCCCCTGTATATATCAAAAAGCTCAACCCGTTCAAGCAGGGAGTTAGAGGGGCCCTCCCGGTCGGGAACGCAGGACCCGATAAAGGCCTTAACATCACGGACCGGCACATCCTCATCCACAACAACAGCGAACGCAAGCACTACTTCAGGATATTTCGGGATACTTTTATATTTTTTCTCTTTCTGATTCGCTTGCGCCCTTTCCATCAATAACCTAAGGTCGATATCAAATACTGCCGCCCTGCCTGCGTTGAAATCGACCCCTGCCTTCCCAAGCAGCCTCGGGTTTAATTCTGAAACAAACCCGAAACATGTATCACCATCCGCGAGAATTGCTCTGCGCCCCTTATGATAGACATCCGGGCCACCGATGCCGGCCATGTCAAAACAGCGGCTGTAGGTTTCAGCGGATTCAAACGGCCTGAACTCGGCACCTGTTATGCCAATTTTCTCGAACAGAGCCTCCAGTTTCCCCTTCATCTCAAAAAAAGCACAAGCCCCCACTGTTTTCCTCACTATCAAAGCCGAAACCATCTGTTTTTCATCGGGAAGACCCTGGCTCTTTTCCTGATCCGTGCTGCCCGGATTGTAGACCGACCCGATTTCATATATCGAAAATTCATTTTTGAAAAGAATGTTTTTTTTAACAACAGAGTACAGGCCCGGTATCAGGTTCCGTCTCAACCTTGCCATGCCGGTGCTGATCGGGTTTTTCAGCTTTAAAAAGGGGGTCTCTTGGGGATAAAAAAGGTCCAATATACTGTCATCGTAAAAAGAGTAGGTATATATCTCCGAAAGAGACAGCTCGCTCGAAAACAGGCGCTTGACCCGTCGTATAAAACTGACAAGGCTGTCCTCATAGGGCGGCTCATTGTGTATTTGAGGAAGTTTGGCAGTGATATTATCATATCCGTAAATTCTCCCGACCTCTTCTACAAGGTCATGGGGTATAGACACGTCTTTGGTAGCACGGAACGAGGGGACTGTCACCATCACCCTGTGACCGGTATTGTCGTTCACTTCAAACTGAAGCGAACGTAATATATCTAAAATTCTCTTTTTTTCTACAGGTACACCAAGCATCCTGGCCACCCATTCGGTGTCCAGAGGTATTTTGATGCTTTTCTTTTCAGAATAATCGGCATCGATGAGCGGCGAAATGATCGAAGCCCCGGGGAGCATTTCTTTTATCATCTTGACCGTGCCAACTATGCCGAGAACTGTCAGCTCCGGATCAAGGCTTTTCTCAAACCTGTTTGATGCTTCGGTCCGAAGGCCAAGCCGCAATGCTGTCCTCCTGATGTTTACGGGGTTAAAGTTAGCAGCTTCAATGATTAATTTTTCAGTTAGATCACTGATCTCCGAGTTCAACCCGCCCATTACTCCGGCAACAGCCACCGCTTTTTCCGGGTCTGTAATTAAAAGCGTTTCGTTTGTAAGAACGCGATCTGTACCATCCAGTGTTGTCACATGTTCGCCATCTTTTGCACGTCGGACAATTATCTTTTCCCGGGCGATCCGTGTTGCGTCAAAAGCATGCAGCGGCTGGCCGGTCTCGAGCATAACGTAGTTCGTCACATCCACAA
>DRHN01000412.1 GCA_011049595.1 Spirochaetota bacterium
AAATGTATTGTTTTTTCTTTCAGGATCTGGTAATCCTCATGACCTTTTCCGGCTATCAGCACAATATCGTTTTTCCGGGCTTCCTCGACAGCTTTGTAAATTGCCTCTTTTCTATCGGGGACAATTATATGGTTACTCCCCTTTAACCCTTTCCTAATGTCATCGATAATATCATCGGGGTCTTCACTTCTCGGGTTGTCGGATGTCACAATAGCTATATCAGATTTTTTTTCGGTGATACTTCCCATAATAGGTCTTTTACCTCTGTCCCTGTCCCCTCCGCACCCGAACACCGTGATGACCCTTCCCTTTTTAAGTGTGTTGGCGGCATCCAGCAGGTGATCGAGGGCATCGGGAGTGTGGGCGTAATCAACAAACAAATGATAATCTTTACCCGAGACAACCCTCTCAAACCTGCCGGGCACGTTTTTAATATTTGATATCGCCCTGCCGATGATTTCATCATCGATACCCATCACTTTGGCGAGGGTGAAGGATGCAAGAATATTGTAAACATTGTGCTCACCAACAAGGTGGGTTTCGTACCCCGTGCCGTTTATTGTGAATGTTGTCCCTTCGATGGACAATGAATTTATGCTGCCGACATAATCTGAGTTTGACTTGATCCCGTAAGTAAACACCCTTCCTTTTGTGAGGGCGGTAAGTTTACGCCCGTAAAAATCGTCACCGTTTATTACCGCGAACGCGTCATCCCTAAGCCCTGTAAAAAGAAGCGCCTTTGCCTTGAAATAAGCATCCATAGTTTCATGAAAATCAAGGTGGTCCTGGCTGAGGTTCGTAAAAACGGCGCAATCAAAATCCTGTGGATCTATCCTGTCAAGAGCAAGGGCGTGGGACGAAACTTCCACAATGACATGACTCACGCCGCTGTTTTTCATTTTATAAAAAAGAGATTGTAATTCAACAGGATCAGGTGTTGTGTTATTCGCTTTTTTAACGACGTTCCCATGCCTGTAGGAAATTGTCCCGATGATCCCCGGGTTTTTTCCGGCTTCGAAGAGGATTTCCTCAATCAAATATGTTATCGTGGTCTTTCCGTTTGTTCCGGTTACACCCACAAGGGTGAAACCCCGGGACGGATCATCATAAAACACCTTTGCAGCATCAAGGGCGCATTTGCGGGTATGTTTTGTATAACAAATAACGACCGGTCCGGATTTATCGACCTTGACACTGGATCCTTCTTCCACGACGACAGCCCTGGCGCCTCTTCGCACCGCATCTTCAATATACAGCAAACCGTTGTCTTTGTATCCGGAAATAGCTATAAACAGCCCTCCCGCCCTAATGGTCCTGGAATCCGAGCTGACCATTGTTATTTCAGGATCCGAGCTGCCGGACTGGCAGTCACAGCCGCATCTGCGGGCAATCTCGCTTAATCTCATCGGGCGCCTCTACTGACTAACTAATTATATAATATCACGATATTATTCGATGGAAAATTTTTAACTAATCAGTTACAATATAAGCTAAACCGGTGAAAAATGGTTAAAAACAAACGCGTCATCATTGAAAACGTTCTCACCGTCACTATGAATGAGAAAAACGAAATCGATGAATTTACAATAATTATTGAAGGCGAAAAGATAAGCTCCCTTTATAAGACCGGGGCCGGACACACCATCAAGAAAAAAAAGAACGATTACATCATAGAAGGTAAGCACAGGATAGCAATCCCGGGATTGTTCAACGGGCACGTTCACTCGGACATCACTCTCGCCCGCGGGCTTGGAGACGGCCTTACCCTTTACGAGCAGGACAATGACTCATTCGTGAGCAGAAAAAAATGGTTCCGAAATGAACTCGACAGGGAGGCCAGGTACCATTCAAAACTTCTGCAATATGTTGAAGCGATTAAAGGAGGGACGACCTTTCTGTGTGATGTACCTTTCTGGCATTACGGGGATGATCTTCCCGGGCCGTTTAAAAGAACAGGGATAAAAGGGGCCGTAGTTCTCGACTATCGCAAAGACTTTTTGTCCGGGGTTGAAGTAGAGAAGGAGGCCTACTACGATACTGCAATAAATCTTAAGGAAAACGGGTATATCCCGATAGTTGAAGGTCCGGCGGAAGAGACTTACGACATAAAGCTTCTTGAAAAACTGATGCGCCGGGCAGAAGAGCTTGATACTTTTATCCAGATGCACCTTGCTGAAACCACCTGGCGTGTTAAAATTATCGAAAAAAGGTTTGGTAAAAGGCCCGTGATGTTTTTAAACGACGAAGGCTTTCTCAACCGGAGAGTGATCGGGTCTCACGGTGTTTATTTAAACGACGAAGAAATCGGGATTATAAAAGACACCGGGGCCAGGATCATAAACTGCCCCACCGCGGAAATGAAAATATCCGACGGCATAGCTCCGGTTGTAAAGTTGTTGAGACAATCGGTCCCAACAGGGATCGGTACCGACGGGGCTCTCTGGAACGATTCCGCGGATATGTTTTCAGAAATGAAAAGCCTGATGCTTCTTCAGAGAGTGACCTATGGAGCCTCATCCATTGACGCGTATTCGTGCCTGTATTCGGCAACCCTGGGAAGTGCCAGGGTTTTCGGCCTTGACCATGAGCTTGGTTCGATCGAAACAGGCAAAAGGGCCTGCATAGCTCTGATCGATTTCAATAAGCCCCACCTGGTTCCGGTGTATAACGGAAAAATGTCCAACGTCCTGCAAACTATCATCAGCTGTGTGAGAGCTTCGGATGTAGACACTGTCCTGGTGGATGGAAAAATAATAGTTGAGAGGGGCCGGCTTAATACAGTGGACGAAAATGAACTTTTGCACAAATGTCAGGAGATGGGAATTAACCGATTCCGGGACCTGGACTTCAACGCTTAATACACATATAAAAATGACTTGCCAAATGTCATCACTCATTGAGGGATTCATAAATTGAGGAGTCCATAAATGGAAATTATTCTAAAGCGTTATCTCAGCCTCAACCGGGTCCTTTTTTCCAGCTCACACACGAAAAGTGAAGTCATAAACGAGATGGCAAGGGTCTCAAATGAAGACCGGAAAATATCAGATGTCGAAGGTTTTAAAAAAGCGCTTTTTAAAAGGGAATCTTTAATGAGTACGGGGATAGGTTATGGAGTCGCGATCCCCCATGTGAAACTCGAACTTATAAAAGAGTTTTTCATTACATTTTTTATACATAAAAAGGGGGTTGATTGGGAATCTCTTGATAACAAGCCGGTACACATCATTTTTTTGATTGCGGGTCCTGAAACCGGGCAGGAAAAATACCTCAGGATCCTCGCAAAGATAACAATGGTAATAAAAGACCCCGCAAGGCGGAAAAAACTCATTGACTGCAAAACAAAATATGAAATTTACGAAATATTAAATAAATTTTAAGGTCCTGATGCGGGCAAGCCGCAATCTTTATTAATAGAATTTTCTTGAAAAAAAACAAGAAAATTGGTATTAAGGTCCTAACGCTCATCCAGCCTGAAATTAACTTTTAATCATTTTTTCACACCGCTTGAGAAAGATGTGTGACGGGTTGTCGCCGTTAAAAATATTATTAACTTTTTTGA
>DRHN01000413.1 GCA_011049595.1 Spirochaetota bacterium
AAGTTTCAGCGTACAGCAAAGTGAAATATTGGGGCTCTTGGGGGACAACGGGGCCGGTAAATCCACACTTATAAAAATACTTACAGGTGTTTATCCTCCAACTGAAGGGATTATTCATTTCGAGGGGAAGAGGCTCAACGTGCCATCTCCCAAAGAGGCGAGAGACCAGGGCATCGAAACGGTATATCAGGGTTCGCCGTTGATCGAACTATTGAGCATATACAGGAACTTTTTTTTAGGCAGAGAAATTCGTAAAAAGTTCGGATTTTTTAAGGTACTTGATAAGGAAAAAATGAAGAAAGAGAGTGAAAAGGTCCTCAATGATATAGGTGTAACTGTAAGATCGGCCGAAGAATCCGTTTCTAATTTATCGGGCGGGGAGAGACAGGCAGTTTCAATAGGGAGATGTATGCATTTTGGAGCGAAACTTCTCATATTGGATGAACCACTGAATAACTTATCTGTCAAAGAATCCAGGGTAGTTTTAAAACATGCGACAGACGTAAAGAGAGCAGGGGTATCGATTATCTTTATCGATCATAATATTCACCATGTGTATTCGGTCTGTGATAGGTTTGTGATTTTAGAGAAAGGTGAAAAAATATGGGAAGGGAAAAGAGAAGAAAAAAAAATAGATGAGATTATCGAAATTATTGCAACCGGTAAGGTTGAAAAGGCTGCCGCCTTTTGAAGCCGGTATTAGCGTCATTGGATGGACGACACCTCCAGCCAACTTCACATAACACCCTTCGATTGTGGTTCCCGTTGAAAAAGATCAAAGCATGACTGTTCGGATTATTTTAAAGCAAGTGGAGAATTAATGTGAAATGTCTAATCCTTGCTGCAGGGAAGGGAGAGAGATTAATAAAAAGAGGGGATTCAAAGCCGCTTGTTTCGTTACTTGGATTATCGCTAATCGAGCGGGCAATATTCTCTGCAATGAAAACCGGGATCAACGATTTTTATGTGGTAACCGGGTATAATGGAGAAAAGGTTCGAGATTACATTGACAAATTAGTATTAAAAAAGGATATGAAGATAACCCATATCATCAACAATGAATGGGAGATGGAGAACGGAATATCAGTTCTGAAGGCGAAAGATATATTAACTGAGAACTTCATTCTCATGATGGTGGATCATGTCTTTGACGAGTCTATCCTGGTTAAATTGAGAGATGAAAAGATATCCCCCGAAGAGGTGGTCCTTGCTGTTGATTGCAGGCTTCACAACAACAGGCTCGTTGATCCTGAAGATGTTACAAAGGTTTGTGCTGAAAATGGGAGAATTGTAGAGATAGGGAAGAATATTAAAAAATATAACTGTTATGATACAGGTATTTTTTTCTGTTCGCCTGCCATATTCAGAGCCATAGAGGAAAGTGCGCGTAATGGTGATAGTTCTCTTTCGGGCGGGATGAGGTTGCTGGCCCGATGGGGAAAGGCACGAGTGCTGGATATAGAGGAAAGAAACTGGATTGATGTGGATGATGTAAAGGCGTTAAAAAAAGCCGAGGGCATGCTTTTAAGAACTTTAAAGAAAAAATCCGACGGCCCGGTATCAACATACCTGAACAGACCGATTTCTGTCAGGATCACGAAGTTTCTTGTAAAAACAAAAATTACTCCAAATCATATTACGATTCTTTCTTTTATCATTACGATGGCAGGGGCCCTTTTTTTCTTTTTAGGTGGATACATAAATTTAATTATCGGCGGTATTCTGGCACAGATATCCTCGGTTTTAGATGGCAGCGACGGAGAGATAGCGCGGTTGAAATTCCTTGAATCAGATTTCGGCGGGTGGTTTGACGCGGTCCTCGACAGGTATGGCGATGCCTTTCTACTGTTCGGCCTGACATATCATACATTTGGAGCACACAAAGACTTCCTGGTCCTTTTTGTCGGTTTTCTCGCGGTCATAGGCACCTTCATGAACAGTTATACAGCCGATAAATATGACGGCATTATGAAGAAAAATCTTCGTCCGGGGAAACACTACTTTAGAATGGGTCGGGATGTGAGAATATTACTCATATTTATTGGATGTTTGATAAATATGCCAATTTACACGCTTGGTGTAATAGCGCTTTTAATGAATGTGGAAAATATTAGAAGGGTGCTAATATTCGCTAAAAAAAGGTAATATAGGTTGTTAAAAAAATCTTCATTTAATCCATCTTTCTTATATATTCTACCCCTTTTAATACAGTATCAATTGAGTGTTTGCTGTTTATTTCAATTGTAAAAAGAGATTGTCTGCTGAATTTATTTAAAATCTCCGGGAAATCCAGCATTCCAAATCCGGGCGGATAGTGGTCTTCCAGGTTTCGATCAACATCGTGTATATGTAAACCGACACACCTGTTGTAGAATCGGTTTTGCCATTCTTCCATCGGGACGAATCCCAGTTTACTCAATATAAATGTATGACCTAAATCATGCCAGTATCCGAGATTAGGCACACGGAGCTTCTCGAATATGTAATGGGCCTCCTCCGGTAGAGGTATTTCAAAAAAATGGAGACGGGTTTCGATGCAGAATGTAATTTCCGGGAAAGAGGCGCATAATTTTCTAAGTCCGGCAAGTGTTGTTTCGAGGTAGTCTCTGCTTAGCTTTTTTCGTGTTTCGATGATTTCTCTTTTTATTTTCCGGAGGTCATCGGACTCGCCTTCCTGAATAAGCCTCTCCTTATAGATAAGAAAATTTTCCCGTAGTGTTTTATCCTCAATCATTCCTGCATGCAGGATCACTGCTTTTGCACCCAGTTTTTTTGCCCACCTGGCAGTTAAAAATATTTTTTCTAAGGCACTCTCCCTTAAGCACCTGTCGGGGCTGGTGAAATGAGGTGAATGGTCGGGATTTTTCTCTTTTTTATGAGGTCCCGAGACAGCGTGTATGGACGTTACCGGTTTATTTTTTCTGGCTGCAAGGTTCTCTAAATATGTATAAAATGCCTCATCGCCTATTGCCCCTACCTCTAAAGCATCAATATAGGGGAGAACCTCATCCAGCCGTGAAATGTCGTTGTTTACCCATGCTGTTGAAAAAGATATCTTCATATTACTAAAGTAATATAGAAAACTAAATCAAGCGATAAGAATAAATAGCAGGTGTATTATGTCAATAAAAACAGGCGGATTGTTTTCGAATGAATGTCACCAAATTATTAACTCTGCTGCT
>DRHN01000414.1 GCA_011049595.1 Spirochaetota bacterium
ACGATTACCGCGGCGTGCCGGTTATCGGTGTTTATCGCTGGCTCCCCGAGCTCGAGCTGGCCATCCTGACCGAGGTGGACCAGGTTGAAGCTTTTGCATCAATCTACACATTCCGCAACACAGTCCTTATTATAGGTGCAGCCATAGCACTATTGGTTGTGCTGTTCGCAATACTATTTACCAGGACGATCACAGGACCGGTTTACGAGCTGGTCAGGGGAGCGGAAAAGTTCGGAAGCGGAGACCTCGGCTACCGGATAAAAACCAAAACACGGGATGAGATCGGACATCTTTCCAGGTCTTTTAATGATATGGCCAAAAACCTGAAAACAATCACAGCTTCGAGGGGGGGGACGAGCTCAACAGAGAAATAACCGTCCGAGAGCGCGCTCAGAAGGCGCTCAAGGAAAGCGAAGAGCGCTTCCGACAGCTCGCTGAGACCATCGAGTCTGTCTTCTGGCTGGTCAGTCCGGACTTGAGCAAAGTGATCTATATAAGCCCGGCCTATGAAAAGCTGTGGAACAGGTCATGTGAAAGCCTCTACAACGATCCCGATTCTTGGATCGACTCTGTAATCAAGGAAGACCGTGAAAAGGTTACAGCTGATAATAAAAAAATAAGGAGCAATGATTTTTCAGATGGCAATACTTTACAGTACCGTATCGTCAGATCTGACCGGACTGTTCGCTGGATATTATCCAGGTCATTCCCAATCCGCGATGGAAAGGGAGAGGTGTACCGTATAGCGGGGATCTCGAGTGATATAACAGAGTTAAAACTTCTGGAAGAGGACCTATACAACGCGAAAATCACGGCGGAAGCCGCAAACAAGGCAAAAAGCATTTTTCTGGCCAACATGAGCCATGAGCTGAGGACCCCTTTAAACTCTATACTCGGCTTCAGCCAGGTACTCGAAATGGAACCGGATGATCTTACCGAAGATCAGCTCGAGTACCTGGGCTATATCAAAACCAGCGGATACCACCTGCTTGAAATGGTGAATGACATTCTGGACCTTTCAAAAATAGAAGCGGGGAAATTCGAAATCGAAAAAAAACCGTTTTCCCTTGGCAGCATGCTCTCAAGACTGCCTCTCACGATCAAGTCACTCGCCAGTAAAAAAAAGATAAAGTTAGAGCTGAACATCAGCCCCGAAGTTGATCTGGTTACAGCCGATGAAGTGAGGATAAAACAGGTGCTGTATAATCTCCTCTCAAACGCGGTCAAGTTCACCGGATCCGGGAAGAGGATCGGCATTGATGCCTGTGTAAAGGATTGTACTGCCATTATCGAGGTATGGGATGAGGGGATAGGTATCAGGGAGGAAGACCGCGACAGGGTGTTCGAACCCTTTGTGCAGGTGGGGGGGGCTGAATCCGGAAAACCCGAGGGTACCGGGCTCGGGCTCGCGATATCGAGGCGGCTTGTAAATGCGCACGGAGGATACATCAGTGTAAAAGCAAACAATGGCCCAGGCAGCCGGTTCACAGTAATGCTTCCTGGGGCAACTTTTTCAATGATGAACCAAACAATAAATGAAGATCCCGAGCCAAAATTGGAAAAAACAGAGACCGGTAGACGCGGCAACATCCTTGTTGTTGAAGACAATGAGCTGAACCAAAGGGTAATAACATCGATTTTGGAGCCCGCCGGGTACCGTGTACACACGGAACAGTTCGGCAAGGATGGTGCAAAGGCAGGGCGTGAAGGCGGTTTTGATTTAATTTTAATGGATATACAGCTGCCGGACATGAGCGGGGTGGATGCGATGAAAGAAATAAAAGGGGTTTCGGGGATTGAAACACCTGTGATAGCTCTCACGGCTTATGCCATGAAAGGGGATGAGAAAAAATTTTTAGCCGAGGGATTTGACGGCTATATATCAAAACCCATAGATGTGAATAACATATTGAAGACAATTGAGAGATTTCTCAAAAAGTAATATTTCTAGAGTTTATATGTCGTCGGAATAAGTGTTAAAGATCCGGACCACCTCATCCCTGAGACTTACAAAATGGTCCACGATTTGAGGGTCAAAATGTTTTCCCTTTTCTGCGACCAGAAGATCAAGTGATTTTTCAAAAGTCCACGGCCCCTTGTAGGGTCTTTTTGATGTCAGAGCGTCAAATACATCGGCAACCGCGACGATCCTGCCGAAAATATGGATCTCATCACCACTGAGACCTGCAGGGTATCCTTTTCCGTTAAATCTTTCATGGTGATATTTAGCAACAACAGCACCGGCAGTAAGATAGCCGCTCATGGCATCACCGATAATCTCCACGCCGATGGCAGGGTGGGTCTTTACAATTTCAAACTCTTCAGCCGTCAGTTTTCCAGGTTTGAGCAGGATCGAGTCCGGTATGCCTATTTTACCGATATCGTGCAAAGGCGCGGCGTATAAAATCAACTGCTGCTTTTTTTTATCTTTCCCGAGAGCTTCAGCCAGGAGCTTCGAGTAGTATGCTACCCTCGCGATGTGGGCCGCTGTCTCCGGGTCTTTATACTCTGCAGCTTTACCCAGCACGTTCAGAGTCTCATGTTCCCTTTGAACGATCTTTTCTGTAGCTTTGAGAACCTCATCCTCAAGTAGCATGGCCCTGTCTTTCAGCAGCAGCTGAGATTTCCT
Source organism: Spirochaetota bacterium (assembly GCA_011049595.1). GTDB lineage: Bacteria > Spirochaetota > B62-G9 > B62-G9 > DRHN01 > DRHN01. The sequence goes on from DRHN01000414.1 coordinate 2,630, forward strand.
CAGATCGGCCAGATTGGTGACCCTCGCCACGAATTCGGCGGAGTTGAGAGGCTTGTTTAAAAATTCAGTTGCCCCCGCTTCAAATGCCCTGAGCTTTAACTCATCATCCGTCATCACGGCGGTTATCATGATAATAGGAATGTCCGGATGAATAACGCGTGCCTTTTTAATAAACTCAACGCCGTCGATTCCCGGCATCATGTAATCCACAAAGATCAGATCCACCTCATTGGTCTCAATGAATTCAACCGCTGCTTTCGGGTCGAGGAAGCTGTTAATATTCATTCCTAATTGTTTACCCATTGAATCGATGAGCAGCAAATTAATCTTTTCATCGTCCACCGATACCGCGTTTATGTTCGTGATCATGGTTGCCCTGTTTTAGTGTTGTTTTATAATAAAAATTATATTACTGTTTTTATTTGATAATTAATTCTGTGTGCCACGCCGTGTAAGAATACGGAGTAGCCGGGCTTGCCCGACTTAGTCGTGAACGAAGTTGTCACCAAGAACTAAATAATATATAATAAAATTTGAGAAAAAAAGAAAATATGATTAATTTTATGTGATATAAAATGCCGAAAACGGGTAAAAATCTAAAAACAAAAGAACAGCTAAACAGGGAAGTAAGCGAGCTTCGCGAAAAAATAAAAAAAAGCAGCCACCTGGCAACTTTTCCCGAATTAAATCCCAACCCGGTCATTGAAACCGATTTGAGTGGAAGTTTGACATATCTTAACCTGGCCGCGAGAAAGGAATTCCCTGAAATCCTCGTTCTGCTCTCAAACCACCCTGTACTCAAAGGGCTGGCTGAAGTGATGAAGGACCAAATAGGTGATTTTAACAAGTCTATAACCAGGGAAGTATATCTGGGCGACCGTATCTATGAACAGCAGATTTCCTTCATCCGTGAGATGAATCTGAACCGAGTGTACATGACCGACATTTCAAAAAGGAAACAGGCCCAAAAGGAACTTGAGGTCTACAGACACCATCTGGAGAATCTTGTTGAAGAAAAAACAAAAGAACTGAAAAATCTCTATGAGGAGGTTTTGCTGCTCAAGGAAAAGGCGGAAGCTGCAAGCCAACTGAAATCGGGATTTCTGGCCCAAATGAGCCACGAAATACGGACCCCGCTGAATGGAATAATCGGTTTTCTTGATTTTATGGGCTCCACCAAACTTGATCGCAAACAGGCTGAATATATAAATATTGTCAAAAAAAGCGCTTCAAACCTGCTGGAAATCATAAACGATATACTTGATTTTTCCAAGATCGAAAGCGGTAAAATGGAGCTGGAAACCATCGAGTTCGATCCTGAAAATGAGTTTGAGGCCACTGTAAATCTCTATACTTTAAGCGCCGGAGAAAAATCTATCACTATTCACTCTTTTATCGACCCGGAACTGCCGGCCCGGGTCATCGGAGACTCCCTGAGGATAAAACAGGTACTCGCCAATCTTATCAGCAATGCTGTAAAGTTTTCACCAGCGGAAAGTGAGATTTTTATCAATATCAGAAAAGTAAAAGAATTTAACTCAACCGCCAGAATATATTTTTCAGTTTCGGATAATGGCACAGGAATACCGGAATCCAAAAGGAGCGCGATCTTCAATGCGTTTACCCAGGCTGACTCTTCTATTACCAGGAAATTTGGAGGGACCGGCCTCGGGCTTGCTATCAGCTACAACCTGATAAAAAAAATGGGTAGTGAACTCCAGCTGGACAGTGAAACTGGTAAGGGTAGTGATTTTCATTTTGAGCTGGACCTGAAGATCGGAAAAATCGGCGGGAAAGAAAACCGTTTTGACACTGATAAAGTAAAAATTGCGCGTTATGTGCATGATGATAACAAAACCATGCAGGAAGAAATTCTAACCGGCTACCTCAGGGGTTTAAAGTTCAACGTAACACCGATCAAATTTTTTAAAGAGCTGCCTGCTTTAAAGGGGAAGATCAACATGATGTTTGCTGTTTATTCCTACGCTTTTGAAAGGGAATTGAAAGACAATTCAAAAGACATTAAAACCGTTCCGGTTGTACTCTTTGTCAAAGAAAACCAGTTGAGTAATCTTTTTTGCACGGAAGATTTTCCTGCCGCTACGATTACCGCGCCGGTTTACAATTCCAAAATCTATGACGCAGTTACCGCGGTAATGTACGGTGGAACCGTCCGGCACGTTAAAATTCATGATGAGGAAAAAATCACCAGATATGAAAATAGTAAAAAAGCACTTATCGTTGATGACAGCCCCGTCAATCAGAAGCTGATGTCTCTGATGCTCAAGGAGGCCAGTATCAAAGCGGACATAGCGGAAAACGGCCAGGAGGCCCTGGTCAGGTTCAGGCTGAAAAAATACGATATAATTTTCATGGATATCAGTATGCCGGTTCTGGACGGTCTGAAAGCTACCAGAGGGATTTTAGAGATCGAGCAGGAAAAGGGCTTAAAACATACACCTGTAATAGCGCTGACGGCACACGCAATAAAAGGGGACAGGGAAGAATTCCTCAAAGCCGGTATGGATGATTATATTTCCAAGCCAATCGACTCTACCGCGCTTTTTAAAGTACTTAACAAATATCTTACTAAAAAGCCGATAGAACCGGCGACCAGTAAAAAGATCTCCATAGAGCCATCTCAAATGCCAAAAACCGAAAAAATAGAGATAAAATATGACATCGATGCCACATGCAGGATGCTCGGTTTGAAAAAGGAAACCGTGATAATGATTATTGACGAGTTTCTGGCAAGCGGCCCCGGGCATATAGATGCCATTACTGATGCAGTACGGGCACCAGGACCCGCGGTAAAAGCTGATAATAAGAGGGCCTCTTTTCAGAAGTTCCTGCAAGCTGACAAAAAAACCCAATGCATTTACCAGACGGAAGTCCGGTGCTTTCTGGCCATTTTTGACGACACGGTCTTCGATCCCGGAGTTTTGAAGCTGCTGGATAAATTCAGAAATTATTCTTACCGCGTCAGAGCTGAAGTTTTTGTTTTCTTCTTCTTTTATTTTTGCGAGTTTTTCATTGATCGACATGGAACCACCACAAAAAACTAATTTGTTCATGTTGACAACTTCTATTACGGCTGAGTTGTGTAAACCCGGCAACGCAGGTTTAAACCGGTGTTTAACTAACTCATGCTTTCACATTACCGGTCAGGGGGGCTTTAATGCTTCAAGCGCCTTGAACTCTTCTTTCAATATTTTAATTTTATCGTTGTAGTCGATAACGTGTTTCTGCTTTGACCTGATTTCGATTTCGCTGGCGATCGAAGCTATCTTTTCAAAACGCAGGTTTTTGGCCGCTCCTTTTAGTTTGTGGGCCGTTTGTATTATTTTTGAGAAATCATTCCCCCGTACAGCATCAGTAATGGCATCTATATGCCCGGGGCCGCTTGCCAGAAACTCGTTATCGACTACAACGATAAAATTAAAATATTGAAAGAAGAGTTCAAGGCGCTTGAAGCATTAAAGCCC
>DRHN01000415.1 GCA_011049595.1 Spirochaetota bacterium
AAATGAGCCCCACCTATGAATTGGTTTTGAGATTTATACACCCCGGGGATAAAGAGGCTGTTGTAAGATCACACAATAAAGCTCTTGCCGGGAAAACACCTCATAATATCAAACATCGGATCGTTCGTTCTGACGGAGAGATACGGACTGTACATGAACGTGCAATTGTTATTTTTGATGAAACCGGAAAACCGGTACGAATGGTCGGAACGGTACAGGACATTACCGAACAGGAGGTTATTCAGGAGACATTACGGGAAAGTGAGGAAAAATACCGTACATTGTTCGACAATGCTGCTGACGCGATCGTCATCAGTGACGAAGAAGGGAATTTTTTAGAAGTAAACAGAGTCGCGTGCGAGCGTTTTGGGTACAGCAAGGAGGAATTTACACACATGACGCTTGCCGACATAAATACTTCGGAATATATTGACAGCATTCCGGAAAAGATAAAACAAATAAAAGAAAAAGGGCAGGCATTCTTCGAGACACAAGCCGTCAGGAGAGACGGCACCACCTTCCCCACCGAGGTATCCTCTGTTAAGTTCAGTTACAGAGGAAAACCCGCTATTCTTTCCGTCAGCCGTGATATTACACCCAGAAAACAGCTCGAGAGCCAGCTGCTTCAGTCGCAAAAAATGGAAGCCATCGGACAGCTGGCCGGCGGTGTGGCCCACGATTTCAACAACCTGCTGACTGCAATAATGGGATACAGTGAAATGTTGAAATTGAAAGCGGATCTCGATAAAAAGCACATGAACTACCTCGATGAAATAATAAGATCTTCCGAAAGAGCCTCTTCGCTGACTTCGCAGCTGCTCGCATTCAGCCGCAAACAGGTTTTACAGCCTAAAATAATCAATGCTAATACTTTGGTCGCAAATATTGAAAAGATGCTTTGCAGGCTGATCGGAGAGGATGTTGATTTGTCAACTGTTCTTGATCCGGAACTCGGCGTGATAAAGGCAGACCCCGGGCAGATCGAGCAGGTGATAATGAACCTGGCTGTAAATGCCCGTGACGCGATGCTGAAGGGCGGGAAACTGACCATAGAAACATGCAATATTTATCAAGATATAGAGTACTGTAAAGCACATACCGCTGCATCACCCGGATGGTATGTTATGCTCACCATCAGCGACACCGGGCACGGTATGGATGAAGAAACAAAAAAACATATTTTCGAGCCTTTCTTTACGACCAAGGCAAAAGGTCATGGGACAGGACTAGGGTTGGCAACAGTGTATGGAATTGTAAAGCAAAGCGGGGGCCATATCTGGGTGTACAGTGAACCGGATAGAGGTACAACGTTCAAGGTCTATTTTCCGCGGGTTGACATTGTTGAAAATGACAAAGAAAACAGTTCTGAAGCAACAAAACCTTTAAAAGGAAATGAAACTATACTCATAGCTGAAGATGAAGAGGTGGTTCGAAACCTGATTTTTGAAAGCCTCGTGATTTTTGGATATGATGTGATCAAAGCGAACAATGGCAGGGAGGCTATCGAGGTTTTTAAAAAAAATGCAGATGGATCTATACATATGCTTATTACCGACGTGATCATGCCTGATATGGGGGGCCGTGAATTGGTTGAAAACCTGGAAAAACAAAAAACAAATTTGAAAGTATTATATATATCAGGGTACACTGACAATGCCATAATTCATCACGGGGAATTGGATAAAGGGGTCGCGTTTCTGCAGAAGCCGTTTTCACCTCACGTTCTTGCAAAAAAGGTCCGTGAAGTGCTGGATGCTGTATAGAAAAGTCATCATTCCGGCTTATTAAAAAGCAATCCCCGGATAACGGCGTTAAGGAACAACAGATCCAAGATCCATGAGCCAGGGAAGAGGGTTATTTACCGTGGAATTTTACCGCTTCGCTCCAAAAGGCTGGTGCTTTTATAAAGGTCTGTTCTGCAGATACGGCTTGTAAGGCACCGGATCCAGAATATTAAGCCCTATCCAATTTGCAAATTCGTTTAACTCGTCTGTTAAATCACCAAAAGCCACCGGGTAATGATGGTTAACCCTGTTGACACTGATCGTGTTGATTAACTCCCTTATTGATATTTTTTTTCCATTTATTTCCAGATTGTTAACCCAGCCGCTTCCGCCGCTGTAGCCTTTTTTATTTACCATGACATCTCCTGTCATGATAAATAAATTATTAAAACTGTTGTCCATTGTGCATACGGTCAGCCTTCCTTCCTTGAAAGCGAGGTCAGCTATAACACCTTCTCCACGCCATTCATCATTTATGTATTCTCCGATATTGAAGTGCGCGTCCCAGCGCAAACCCTTCTCATTTGCCCAGCATTTCGGGGCAACACCGCAGTGCCACAAATTAATACTGGTGTCCTCCTCATCAAGGGCGACTAAATCTTTCAATGTTGATATATTTCTGTTCATCGCGTTAAAAATGAGCATGTTGACGGCAGCAGGCACATCTCTCTCACACGGCGCTACTATCCCTGCCTGATTTAAACGGCTCATGGCGCCGCACACCGCGATATTATAAACTTCCTGAAACTTGGTCCAGCAGCTGATGCAAAGAGCGTCATAATCGTTTTCTTTCGCGAAGTCATAAAGTGCCAGGCTGATCCTGATAAATTTATTCATGCTTTCTTTACTCACATTGCTCTTAACCCATTCTCCCTCTTTTTCAATCTTCCCCAGCTCTTTACTGATTCTGCTTTCATCATAACCATTCGCTCTTGTGACAATGTCCTCGACGGTATGTCTCAACTGGATGTAGGTCCCGAACCTCTTTTCCAGTATCCGCTCATCGATCTGTAAATTCTCAAAACCGTTCGCAAGGTCACCTATCCCTCCTATCCTTGCCTGTTTCAGTGATTTTATGGCCCGCATCGCTTTTAAGGATACCTTAAACCTCTCTAAAAAAAGTTCTGTATCCGGGTATCCGTAGAACCATTTAAAGTTGATGACGTGCTCTTTTAAGTAATTTCCGATTATCGATCCCAGCATATTGAGCCCGCAGAACGAGTTCAACTGGAGCACACCGGACCGCGTCGGTTCCGGGACGGACCACAACCCTATATAACTGTTAACACGTGCCAGCGGCAGAATGACCCTGCCGAACGGGAGGCTCGCATTAAAAATCATGGTGAAATCAACCTTATTGTCGTCAAAAAATTCTCTGGCATTTCTGCCGTCCGTCTCCGTCTCCAGCGGTTTCGGAATCGTCCTGAGGTCAAAATTCAGATCATTTTTCAACTTTTCCATGTCTTTTATTATCTGCCTGTAGACTCCTTTATCATCCCCGGGCATATTGGGGTGCACTGCCCCTGTCAATCCTACCACCAGTTTTGTATTTTGCATTGTACCTCTTTCCCCTAAACAGGGTAGTTTTTAATATTTATAAAAGCTCTTGAAGTCATGCATGCCCCTTGTTCTTTAATCAGGAAACTTTTTTATGGAATTAAACACGGGAGTAAAATTGCCGAAAAAACCTATAACACAATTCATTTATGATGCGACCGGACCACAGGTACCAGAAGAGAGCTTGAGATAAATATAACATCCTGCTTAAGTCTCTTCCGCTACCGCTCTCATTGCCAGCCTCTTTCTCTCAATAATCTGGCTGATAAGTACGGAAGAAACAATCACCACTCCGAATATGGTGAATGTCCAGTAGTAAGGCACTCTTAAAAAAATCAGGCCGTTTTCGATTATGGAAATAACCATTGCGCCCCAGAACACTCCCGGTATGCTTCCTATACCTCCGGTAAGTGCTGTGCCTCCTACCACAGAAGCAGCTATAGCTTTTAATTCCCATCCATCCCCGGCACGGGCCGAAAATGTACCCGCGCGAAACACCTGCATAATAGCAGAAAAGCTGCATATAAAACCGACAACAGTAAAACACACCATCTTGATTCTATCAGTGCTAATTCCCATTGCTTTGGCTGCCTGCTTGTTATCACCTGTTGAAAATACCCAGTTTCCGAATTTATGGGAGTAAACCAGAAAACCCAGGATGAGAGCAATTCCGACAAACCAGATGAACTGGACAGGTATAATAGTCGCAATAGTTCCCGCAACCGCCTTATACATTATCGGGATCCGCTCCAGATCCAGTCCTTCCTGCAATCCTCCGGACCAGAAGAGCGTTACGCCTCTCCACAGCATCATTGTCCCTAAAGTTGTGATAAATGATGGTATTTTTGTTTTTACAGTAATTATCCCGTTCATTAAACCGATCAATGAGCCAATACCAAGTGTAAGAAGCACCGCTAAAAACACATGCATTCCGGAACCAAAAAACTGAAGAAAAGTGTAACTGCAAAATACTAAAATGGAACCCACTGAAAGATCGAACTCTCCTGAAATCATCAGCATTCCCACCGCCAGGGCTATGATATTGAATTCGGAGCTCGCAGCAAGGAAAATCAAAATGTTGTCTTTGCTTACAAAATAGTGTCCGGGCGAGAAGACAGCGAAAACAATAAACAGCAGTGAAAATATTAAAAATACACTTAAAGACCGCATCCTTAACATGGATTGGATAAATTTATTCCCCATGCTGGAAATATTTGAGCTTGAATTCGCGGATACATTCATTTAAATAATTTCCTCTATGGATTTATGTTATTACTCTGCAACTTTTGCCTGATAGGTAAAGCATTTTAGGCGAAAATCAAGCTGCCGCTAAATTTACTGTCTCTGGTTGCGGCCAGAGGCTGCGCTCTGCTCTTATTCTTGATAAAGATTTATTTGATTGTACACCATGACCCGTTATTTACCCTCATGTATACCGGTGACAATAATTTTGCTCAGATGATCGATTGATGTATCCTCTCTCCTGACATCAGTCAGCCTTTCCCCATGGGACAATACAATAAACCTTTCCGCAATTTGAAACGCGTGGTAGAGATTATGGGTTATAAACACAACCGATATCCCCTCTTCCTTTAATTGTAAGATAAAATCCATGACCTGTTGAGACTCCTTGACGGAAAGCGCGATAGTGGGTTCATCAAGTATAACAAGTTTTGCTTTAAAGTATAGCACTCTCGCTATCGCGACCCCCTGCCGCTGCCCCCCGGATAGTACTTCCACAACCGCCTCGGGATCTTTCAGATGCAAACCGATCTTTGCGAGTACATCAAGGCTGCTTTTATCCATCTTTTTTTTATCCATAAACCCCAGCCCGCGGGTAAGCTCTCTGCCCATAAACACGTTTCTTGAAATCGACACATGGGGTGCCAGAGCCTGGTCCTGATATACAGTTTCAATGCCGAGATTTTTCGCGTCTTTAGGAGTATTGATTTTAACTTTTTTATTCTCAAAATAGATCTCACCCCTGTCAGCCAGATGAAAACCCGACAGTATTTTTATCAATGTCGATTTACCGACCCCGTTATCTCCTACAAGGCCCAGAATCTCACTTCTCTTCACTTCAAAATCGACTCCCCTTAAAGCGCACACCTTACCAAAATACTTATCGATATTGGTCATTCTCACAAGGAGGTTTTTACCTGCTTTTTCTGGGGATTTAGCAGCTTTTTCAACTCCTGGTATTAGTTCTGCCATTTTTTTCTCCTCATTAATACCGCCTATTTTATCAAAATAGCCTTGTATATGTTAAGGTACAGCTTGAACAACATTACTTTGAACTGAAACGGGTTATATAAATATTAAAAATCGCAAATAGAATTATACCGGCCCCTATAAACGCGTTTATTCCAAATGCCGGGGCCCCCATCAGGATCAGCCCGTTCTCTATTATCTGGATCGTTAGTGTGCCGAGGAATATTCCGGGGATGCTTCCCATGCCTCCCATGAGAGCGGTCCCGCCTACAACTGCTGAAGCAATCGCCTTTAATTCATAACCGACTCCCTGATTTGCCGCAAACGACTCAATCCTCAAATTCTGCATCATTCCCATAAAACTGCATAAAATCCCGACAATCATATAACATATTGTTTTTACTTTTCCCGTTTCAATTCCCATTGCCCGAGCCGCTGTTTTATTGTCACCGGTAACGAATATCCAGTTCCCGAACCTGTGAAAATGCACGATTATTCCGAGCACAATAGCAAAAAATAAAAACCACAGGGCCTGGACAGGAAAAATTCCTCCTATACTACCGACGAACATATTCTCAAGCCATGACCCGAAATCCAGCCAGGCACGGATCCCGATCGGCATCATGCGGGAGGCCGCGTACAGAAGGCCTCTCCAGAACAACATGGTACCCAGGGTAATAATGAATGACGGTATTTTGCTCTTCACAACAAGCAGGCCGTTGAAAAATCCAATCATCGCGCCGGTAAACAGTGTGACAAGCAGGATAAATATCAACGGGACACCCCACCCCAGAAGTTTCACGAACACAAATGAGCTTAAGGGTATTGTTGAAGAAATGGATAGATCAAACTCGCCGCTTATCATCAAGGTCCCGACACCAAGGGATACAATCCCTAAATCAGGGGCAAGTTTTGCCATCGCCCCGAGGTTTTCACGTTTAAAAAAGCTGTGGTCTACCGAAAAAATCCCGAAAATAACGAGTAAAATAATAAACACTACTAATGTGAATGATGCCTTGTAACTAAAAAATCTAAGAAAAATATTTTGCCTCGACACAATACCCTTCCCCGGTTGATAATTGTACTTAAATCTCCAGTCCGAGTTTCTCAATTATGTTGCAAACGATACTTCGATCTTCCATTCAATAATCGGTAAATCCTGATTTCATGTTTGTATTTAATCAAGGGCTGAACCCTGAGTTACTTCAATAACTCATAATTCAGCCCCTCTATGAAATAAAATCAAGCAGCCTTTTTACCTGACATTCAGCGGTGAAAGTTTTTCGATTAACGCGATGTTGTCTTTTGTGATAAGAAAACCGCCTGTATCGATCTGGGGCGCAAACCCGTATTTCTTCATTAGATACAGAGTGTAGACAGCAAAATATCCCTGTAAATACTGCTGTTGATCTATCGATGCCACCATATAATTTGTCTTCAACCCTGTTAAAGTACCGGGCGCGGCATCGAACCCTCCGGCCAAAATCTGCCCGGGTTTCTTCCCCGCATTTTTCAGGCCTGATGTCATTCTATCTGTTGCAATTCCGCCAAGACCGAATATGAACTTTACCTTGGGATGGGCTATGAGATAAGAAGTTATCCTGGATTCGGCAGTCGTCATTTCGAGTGTGACATCCACGATTTCTATATCTCCCGAAATACCAAACTCTTTCATAGCGTCCTTTATTCCCTGGCTCCTGACAACACCGTAATTCGCGCCCGGAACCTCAACAGCGGCAGCGACTTTGGCATTTCTCATATTGATGCCTTTTTTCTTTCCCGCGCTGAAAACAGCAAAGCCGATCATGTAGCCGGCCCGTCTTTCATCCTGACCGATATAGGCCAGCCGCGGATTTCCGGCGATGCCTTCCTGGTCATCATTGTTTATGCCGATCACGTTTATACCCTTGGCGAGAGCGTCAGCAACCGGTTTGTCCCACATCGTGTTATCATTAATAACAAGCGCTATCCCGTCCGGTCTCATCGCGACGGCTTCCTTAAATCTCTTCGCCTGCAGCGGAAGATCGCTTCCGACGAGGTCAATGTCCGCTTTAGCGCCAAGCTCCTTCGCTGCATCCATCATACCTTTTTGAACAACAGCCCAGAACGGGTCGTTACCGCCATGCGTCACAAGACGGAAATACATCCCCTTTCCCGGCTTATCTTCCTTTGCCATGAGCACACCAGGCAGCGTCATGGCAAAGAACAAAACTGTGAAAAATACAACTGCAACAACTGAAACTTTTGATTTTTTCATCTTACTTCCTCCTAAAAAAAATTTATAACAAATTACATTTGTACCTTACCTTTATCATTTTGTCAAGAAATAAATTATTTTTTTGAATATTTTTCTTGTGTAAATTCTGCCGGCCGGTTGCGGGGACCAAAACGATGGAACGCAGTATATTATAACAAGGAAATTGTTATTAAGGCGCTAAAATGCCCGATCATCGCGCCTTCATTGAAACCCATATCATCAGGCTGTTTGACCAGTTTGTCCGCAGATACTGCAAAATAATCGGAAGCAGCCCCGGTAGTTTGAAACCCCAATACCTGCCGCTGGGTTATCTCTGGTACCGGCATTTCCGTAAATTCCATCCCTTATGGTTTTATCATTATTGCCTGCTTCATTTCTTTCCCCCTCAATCAACTACTTTGAGCCAGCCTCCGTCGATATAATAGGTTGACCCTACACAGTAACTCGACCTGGGAGAAGCTAAAAAAACATACATATCAGCTACCTCCTCCGGAGTCGCAAAACGTCCTATCGGGGCATTTTCCTCGGCGACCCTGTCGAGGTAATCCTGTGCTGATACCCCTTCCCTTTCACTTAAAATACCCGCTGTCTTCCACCAATCCGGTGTTAACACCAGACCTGGGTTTACTGTATTTACCCTGATATTATCGCCGATCAGCTCGTTGGCCAGACACTTTCCAAACATAACCAACGCAGCCTTCGTCGTATTGTAGATAGGTTCGTACCCGAGGGGCTGTTTTGCGCATATGGATGCTGTATTGATAATAATCCCGCCTCCCCTTTTCTTCATGGTTGGAACAAATGCCCGGGCTGTCCGTACCGCAGCCATGACGTGGAGATCCCAGTAATAGTACCACTTCCTATCATCACCATCCATGATTGTTTCTTCACTGCCTGTGCCCGCATTATTTATCAGTATATCGAGCCCCTCAAACTGTTTTTCTATTTTATCACGCGCTTTTTCAATATCCTCAAGCCTTGTTACATCCATCTGAATACCTAAAACATCCACATGAAACTTTTTCTGTATCTCCCCGGCTTCCCGATATACCCGTTCTTTGTCCCTCGCTCCGATAGCCACATCAGCGCCTTCTTCGGCAAATTTCCTTGCCACGGCAAGACCTATACCGACGCTCCCTCCGGTCACGAATACCTTTTTACCTTTAAGATTGAGATCCATTTATTCACACCTTCAATGATAATTTTTAAACAAAATCTCTGCGTTTTGAAACATCGCACTGTTGATAAATCTTACTTTCTCATTCATCGTATAACCGATAGTCAGAAGATGAAGATTTATAATAAATTTGCAGTCAAAAGAAAAACCCTTTATTGTATTATTTTTCTTGTTTTCTCGTAACCGCTCAAAAACATTTTTGAATCATAATCATTTCAACCTTCACCTCCTTTTATGTCAGAGCTTGTCTTCCAGCTTGAATATCCTGACAGGGTTCTCATAAAATACCATCCTGGCTATTTCCTTTGCTCTTTCGACATCGAAAGCGCCTACCTCGACCTTTCTCTCCATAGACTTGCTGACATTTTCTCTCGCGATATGCTGGTGCCCCACCACACCGTCGATAAATATGTAGTCTCCGCCAAAGGCGCTTATTTTATTGACCGGCACCGAATCGACCCACCTTGCCAGCGCGTCTATGCTGTCACCCGGTGAAATTATGTGGGCCCAGCA
>DRHN01000416.1 GCA_011049595.1 Spirochaetota bacterium
AATGGAAACATACAGGAGTCGTACACCCTGCTTCGCGTACCCTCAGAGCCTGTCTTTTCATCGTATATTCCAAAGCAGTGGCACGTGGGGCACAAAAAAGTGCAGACACCGCAGCCGAGGCACCTCCTTGTGATCTCTTCCCATAACGGTGATTCGAAGTTATTATCAAGTTTTTCGGCTGCATTTGTAAAATCGATTTTCGAGATCTTTTTTTCCGCATTTGCCGACTGTTTGTTTACAGCATCTATATCCGATTTTTGAGGTTTTTTAATAAAAGATGAAAAAGTATTTATAAAATCATTTCCTTTTTCAGAATAGGACTCAAGCAGTAAAGAATCATCAGTTTCTCTCGCGAGTATGTCAGTCCCTTCTTTTCCTGAAGGGCTTGTGCCCACCGATGTGCAGTAACATGTGGTCAGAGGTTCTTTGCAGCCGAAAGAAATAATGACAGTGTTTTTTCTCCTGATTTCATAGTAAGGGTCTGTGTATTTATCATCGAGAAATATTTTATCCAGTAAATTGACTGAAAACACATCACAGGGTCTGAGCCCGAATACAACCCTTTTTTCATCATTGAGAGGTGCATCCCGCATTTCATCTTCATTGTAAGCGCATATCATCTCGCTTTGCGGGAAAAAAAGTCTTTTCGGGGGTTGTTTGAAATTGGAATAATTCAGGTCTATTTCATTTTCCGGATCAAAGGGAACAAGGGAAATACCGTCGCGGCTTCTAACAGGCACATAAAAAACGCTGTCTTTGCGTACAGCCTCACCAAGTTTTTTGAGTTCAGTTTTTTTTATTATACCGTTTACCATCGCGTCCTCATTACGTCAGGATACCGATTTTCCTGCTTTTTTCAGCTCAAACTTTTGTTTGTAAAACCTCGCAATTAGTTTCTGGTGCAACTTCGGGCAAGCCCGGCTACTCCGTGTTTTATACGGCGTGGCACCAAGAATTAATTATCAAGAATTCATTGTTCTGCATCAAGGTTCGGTAATAAACTCCTGGCTATCGTCCTCTTTAAACGTGCAGAGTGGAAGATCTTCATCCGAAAGACCCGGAACATACCCAAACAGATCTTTTACGTCTTTACCCAGCTTCTGTGTAAATATACGAAGGTCGATATCCATCGGGCACGCGTTCACGCACGCGTCGCACTCAACACATCTGCCGGCCTGATGAAAAATGCGCCCAATGTGGAACATCATCGAATCGGTAATATCGTCACCCGCACCTATCCAGCTCGGTTTTGTCTGGTCGGCAAAACAGACCTTGCAGTAACAGTTCGGGCAGGCCTGCCGGCACGCGCAGCACCTTATGCATTTAGATATTTCTTCTCTGAAATAGTTCCACCTTTCCCCGGAAGACATTTTTTCAAATTCTTCCAGTTTCGCGTATTCCGGTCCGTGCTTCTCTCTGGGGTCGCCTTCTATACATACATCCGCCCCTTCCTGCAGGGGAGATGGACACTCTGCGCACGCAGAAGCGAGAATATCTTCTCTGTTTATCTTCCTTTTGCCGTCAGAAATCAGTGTTACCTCAAATGAGCCGTCTTCACTTTCCGTAAAGCCGGTTATATCATTTATATCATGAATGAAATCCGCTTCTGCAGGGTCAGCCATGCCTTCGCAGGGCACCGCAATGACGACAATATTTTCCCCGGGCACCTGATTTTCTTTTATCAGACCGGCGATAGACCGCGCGTCACAACCCTTCGCTATTACTCCGATCCTGGGATACGGCTTTTTTTCTTTTTTATTCGCCTGCACCGGGAAAAACCTGGGGAGATAGACCGCAAGGTTATTACGGCAGAAAGGGCCCCACACAAGTCTGTCCGCTGATTCAGCGTTTTTGATAAAACAGGGCCTTGACCTGAAAGGGACAGGGCCGTTTTCATACCCGAGGATCAAATCGACTTCATCGTTATTAAAAAGTTCCTTCGCTGTTTCCCTGATCCTGTTCTCTATTTCACGCATTTGATAAATACAGTCCCTTTTTTACTAATTTATCCGAAGGCCCGAGGGCACGGACATCTTTAACAACTTTTTCAATGAGGGCCGCAAAACGCCCCCCCTCTGATGCGGAGACCCAGGAAAACTGTACCCGCCCGGGTTCGATACCTAAATGTGTCATAAAATTCTTGAGCAGAGCGAATTTTCTTCTTGCCACAAGGTTTCCGCTGATATAGTGGCAGTCACCCGGGTGACACCCGGAAACAAGGACCCCGTCAACACCGTGCTGAAGGGCCTTGACAATATACAGGGGGTTTATCCTTCCGGAGCACGGAACCCGGACAACCTGTACGTTGTAAGGATACTGGAGCCTGCTCACACCCGCGAGGTCCGCACCCGCGTAGGAGCACCAGTTGCAGAGAAACGCGACTATCTTCGGTTCCCAGATTTTTGAACCGTTTTTTTCTTCCGATAATTCTGCCAAGTCAGCTATCTCCTTAACCCCTGTATCTCGAAAAGTGCAGGACAACCACAGGTTGTTTCAACCACAAGGTTGTTTCAAACACAGGTTGATTTACCGCCCCCCTGCTGCGCGGCTCATTTTCATGCCCGGAAAACAGGGAGTCCTATTTACTTTTACCATTGCCTTAATGAAAATCCAACCCGACATCTTAGAAAGCCGCGAGCGCCTCCAGTATCTGCTCGTTTCTGAAGCCTTTCAGGTCAATTGCCGAGGCGCGGCATGTTGCCGCACACGCGCCGCACCCTTTGCACAGGGCAGCATTTACAACAGCCACCCTCTTCTCCTCATCGAGCTCGACCGCGCTGTAAGCGCACACCTTGACACACGAGCCGCACCCGCTGCACCGTTCCTCTCTGATATAGGAAATTTTTCCCTCAGATTCGATCGTGTCCCTGCTGAGGACGGTTCCGGCCCGCCCGGCTGCGGCCCTCGCCTGGGCGATAGTCTCTGAGATGTCCTTGGGATAGTGAGCAAGCCCACAGACAAATATGCCGTCGGTGGCAAAATCGACAGGACGCAGCTTGAGGTGCGCTTCCATGAAAAATCCGTCCGCGTCAAGCGGTATTTTTAAAAACTGTGAGAGAGCTTTGTTATCGGGGTTGGGTTCAATCCCTGTGCTCAGGGCCACAAGATCCGGTGTAATAATGAGGTCCCTGTTCAGTATATTGTCCCGTGTTCTGACTTTTAGGCCGCCGCCCGTGTTCGTGACTTTCGGTTTATGGTCTTCATCATGACGTATAAATACGACCCCTTTTTCACGCGCGGTCCGGTAAAAACTTTCCTTGAGCCCGTATGTGCGTATATCCCTGAAAAGCACATATACCGACACCCAGGGGTTGAGCTCTTTCAGCCTGATCGCGTTTTTTATAGCACCGGAGCAGCAAACACGGCTGCACAGGGGCCTTTTTTCGTCCCTCGAACCCACGCACTGGATCATTACCACGGTTTTCAGGGAGGAAAGCCCTGATTTACCCCTGTTCTCCAGCATCTCTTCCAGGTCCCGCTGTGTGATCACCCTATCATCCCGCCCTAAAAAATACTCGTCAGGACGGTGCTCCTGCCCCCCTGATGCCACGATAACAACTCCATGCTCTATTTCTGTTTCAAAGTTTTCAAATCTTGTTTTAAAATTACCAATGTACCCTGATATCTCTTTGAGTTTTGCCCCGGTATATGTACTGATCCCCGGGTCGGAGGTGACTTTTTCAACAAGTGATTCGAGCATAACC
>DRHN01000417.1 GCA_011049595.1 Spirochaetota bacterium
CATCTGTCAATTATGACAGGGCTGCACCCCGGAAGCCACCAGGTTTTCGCGAACGCCGTGCCGGTAAGCAAAAAATTCGCAACAATGGCCGAGATCCTGAGAAAAGACGGGTATGAAACCGGGGCATTTGTCAGTGTGTGGCTCGTTAACCCGAGTATCGGTTTTGATCAGGGTTTTGATTTCTTTTCGGGTATAAAAGAGCTAAAAGAACAGGGCGCTGACGATTCGGATATGCCGAATGAGAGACGCCGGATCAGCAGGCCACGCGGGAGGGAAGCTATAAGAAGCGGAGACGAAACAGTAGATATCGCGCTTAACTGGCTTGAAAAAAACAGGGGCAGGAAATTTTTCGCATGGGTGCATCTTTACGACCCGCATTCACCTTACGCCCCGCCGGACGAATACGGAAAAATATATAACCCCGATTATCAGGAGTATCTTAACTCCATTCGCAATCCGGATTTTGAAAGAGAGGCATTCGCCGATCATCCGGACCCTGTTAACCCGGGAGGCAATAAACCTGCGGACAGGCCCCAAAAAAGCCTTTCAAGACTTTTCGAAAATCTTCTCGGCATTGAAAGTGAATATAAATTACCCGGCCGCTATACCCCTGAACTTGTAAATCAGATGATCGCGGCCTATGATGCTGAAATTTTATTTATGGACGAACAGGTAGAGAGGATCTTTCGTTTTCTGATAGAAAACGGTATTTATGAAAACACCATCATTATCATAGCAGGGGACCACGGTGAGATCCTGTACGAAAACAAGAATTACTTCGGGCATCACAAATACCTGTACAACGGTTCGCTCAATATCCCCCTGATCATGAAGTTTCCTGACGTTGCTCCAAAAACAGTAGAAGAGACAATCACAAATGTCGATATACTCCCTACCCTGCTCGACAGCCTTGAAATTACAAATAAAATGGAAATGGACGGAATATCTTTTTTCCCTTTAATAAGTGAAAACATCAGGATATCTACACCAGATCACCGGATATATGTAACACATTCCGGAAAACTCCGCGCGCCTACAAAATCGGGAAAAAAACCTGTCCCCGCAATTGCCAGGAAAATAAGGAGAAATGTAAATACCGTTAAAATAAAGAGGAAGATAATAACTGCAGTTCTGAGAGTATACAGACGGTTTTACGGAAAAAGACGCTGGCAGATAGACCGGCATTTTACCAGGTTCGCGGTTGTAAAAGGGGACTGGAAGCTCATAAAATCAAGAATGTCTTCGAAGAAAAAAGACATAGAGTATGAGCTGTATAACATCAGTAATGACCCAGGAGAGCTGCACGACCTCTCCTCCGAAGAAGAGGATATAGTTTCAGAGCTGAAATTGTTATTAAAGAAGTATATAAAACAAAAACGAAAACCCATAATCCCGGAACAGCTCCTCGAAAAATCAGAGGATGAAAAAAAAGAGGAGCTTAAAAGCCTAAAAAGCCTCGGCTACATGTAACGGGCCTTTGGTGTAATAAGACAATGGCTCTTTTGCGGGTCCAGGGAAACCGTAGTATATGCGCGGCTTTTCAGTGGGGGCTCGTGGCAGGATATACCGGCAGGACTCACCATCAGGATATACAGTATGGATCACCTTTCACAGCTCGAGAGCAGGACAATATACATAATACGCGAAGCCTACAGTCAGTTCAAAAAGACCGCGCTTCTCTGGTCGATCGGGAAAGATTCCACAACAATGCTCTGGATCGCGAGAAAAGCGTTTTTCGGGGAAATACCTTTTCCTGTAATTCATATAGACACAGGTTTTAAATTAAGGGAGATATACGAGTTTCGTGAAAGTTTTGTCGAGCTCTGGGACCTCAATCTTATTATAAGCAGGAATGAAGGTGCTATAAATAAAAGTGTTTCACCGAAAAATGGAAAGCTTGAGTGCTGCAATGCTTTAAAAACAGAAGCGTTAAAACTCACCCTGAAGGAAACCGGCTTTGATGCTCTATTATTGGCTATTCGAAGGGATGAACATGGAATAAGGGCAAAAGAGCGTTATTTTTCTCCAAGGGACACCCAATTCAAGTGGAACTACAAGGACCAGCCTGCCGAACTTTGGGACCTGTTTACCACAAAGATTGGTCATGACGATCATTTGAGGGTCCACCCCATGCTCCACTGGACCGAGTTCGATATCTGGAAATACATCCAAAGAGAAAAGATCCCGACGGTCGGTCTCTATTTCGCGAAAGATGGCAAAAGATACAGGAGCATCGGGTGCGCTCCATGCTGTGCCCCTGTTGATTCAAAAGCCCGGAATCTCAGTCAGATAATTAGAGAGCTGAAGAGCACGAAAACTGCAGAAAGAAGCGGAAGAGCACAGGACAAAGAGGACACCTACACAATGCAGACATTGCGTTCGCTGGGATACATGTAAACCATGGGCAAAGACACGCTTAAAATCGTATTTACAGGGCATGTTGACCACGGCAAATCAACGTTGATCGGAAGGCTGCTGATTGAAACAAAATCCCTGCCCGAGGAAAAAATATCAGAGATCAGGAAAATTTCCAACCAGCTCGGAAAAGATGCTGAACTTGCCTTTGTAACGGATTATCTGAAAGAGGAGCGAGAGCAGAATATTACTATTGACACGACACAGATCTTTTTTAAAACCCGCAGAAGGGATTATGTAATTATCGACGCGCCCGGTCATGTCGAGTTCATCAAAAACATGATGACCGGTACATCCCAGGCAGATGCCGCCGTACTTCTTGTTGACGCATCCGAGGGTGTCCTGGAACAGACTAAAAGGCATGCTTATCTGATAAGCATGCTCGGTTTGGAAAGGATTGTTGTCGCGGTAAACAAAATGGATCTGGTAAATTATTCTGAAAATATATTCAATCAGGTAATAAATGAGCTGGCAGGCTTCCTGAAAAATGTAGGCTTGACGCCGGTTTTTACTATCCCCGTATCCGCGAAAGAAGGTGTAAATATTACAGAAAGATCGCAAAAGTTGAAATGGTACAGGGGCCCCCGGTTTCTGGAAGCCCTCGGTTCTCTCAAAAGAGACAAAAACGGCACGCGTAATAAACCTCTCAGGTTCCCGATACAGGATGTATACACTGTTAAAGACGAAAAGATAGCCGTAGGCAGAATTGAATCCGGATATATGTTTAAAAACCAGCGTATCATCACAATGCCGTCGGGAAGTAAAAACATAATCGGTTCAATCAAAGTATTTGGAAAAGAAATAAAAAGAGCAGGGGTTTTTGAGAGCATAGGAGTAGTTTGTGAACATACCGGCGATTTGAAAAGAGGTGTTGTCATTGTCGGGGAACAGGATCGGCCCGAGTTAAAAGATAAAATAAAAGCCAGCGTTTTCTGGATGACAAACGAGCCGCTGTATTTGCGCAAAGAATTGGTGATACGCTGCGCTACACAGGAAATCGAATGCGGGATCGAAAGCATAGAGAGAAAGATCGATTCCTCAACTCTTGAAGTTATTGAAAATAATATCGACATGCTTCTGAAATATGAAGTTGGAGAGGTTTATATCCGGACCCGGAGCCCGATCGTTGTGGAAAAATTCAGTTTTTTGAAAGAACTTGGCGGGTTCGTATTAAAACATAAAGGAAAAGTTGCGGGGGTTGGTATCGTGAGGTAACGTGACGCTTTTTATATGGACCCTGTTATACTGCATTTACGCAATATAATACTTGATGAATAAGCGTTAAAAAGATTAAAACAACGGCGCACCATCAAAATCGAGCTTTAATAAAGATTCGTTGTCGTACCCGATCTGTTTTAATATCGTCGGGGTTATATCGTAAATTGAAGGGTCTTTCTTTGATATTTTTTTGTTTGAAAGTATAATACCGGGGACGAGGGCCGGATCAAACAGATGGGAACCTGACCATTTCTTAATATTGTCCTCGATCACTTCTCCCGGTACAGCCCCCAAAGCAGTCTGCCAGGACGCCCTGTACCCGATATTGAACCCTATATAGAGGTCCGGGGCCCGGTCCTGATATTTACCGGAAAAGATCTTTTCCCCTGAATATACTTCAGAAACAACAGGTTTATTGTGTTTTTCATCTATCCAGTCTTTCAGCTTGCGTGATATTTCTTCTTTCAGCAGTTCTTTTTCATCCCCCTTTTTCACGACACCCTCTTTTTCTCTACCCTCCTGGTTAATATACACAGCTCCGAAACCAATCGAATATGCTCTTGTCTCCGACCAGTCTATATCATTTAAAAGCTCTCCTCCTGATTCAGCATAAGGATCTTTCAGCTCTAAATACCCGTTTTCGCGCAGCCAGGTGTTTATGTTGACAGCCCTTCTGAAAGTATTGAAACCATGGTCGGACAGAACAATCAGTACATCCTCCTCATCGATTTTTTCCATGACCTCACCCAAAATAGAGTCCATCTTTTTGTACCAGCTGGGTATCAATTGTTTGTATTCCTGCGGCGCGTCTTCTTCATAAAGCGGATGGTCTTTATCGATATAACGCCAGAACATGTGCTGCGCGATATCCGGGCTTTCAAAATAGCAGAATAAAACACCATTATCAAAACGGTCAAGCTCATAATCGAGCATCGCTTTTTTTTCTCTGAGGACTTCATTCAACTGTTCCAGATGCGGCTTTTCGGACAGCCTGTTTTCATTTACAGCCCATGTATCGACAGGCATGCCCTGGGTGTAGAAGAGCCCGATTCCTGTTGCCAGTTCACTGCTGTACTCCCCGGGATAGGAGATAGGAAAGTACGGGGCCCTTGGATCTAAATTAATCGGGCTCGCGTACAGTTTTATCTCCGGGCGGGCTTCCACGAGGTAGAATTTTAAAATGCCGGCCATTTCTCTGCCCATTCCGATGTCAAAGGAAACATTCTTCCAATCACTCCAATTACCCTGTTCCAGTATAAATTCATGACCCTGAAACTCGATTGTTGCGCTGTTATTATCCTGATCAGGTATTATTTTAAAAGGGACCTTTACATTCCCGGCTTTTCGGCCCGAAATCCCTTTTTTCGGCCCGATCAGATGGGATACGATGATCGTGCTTTTTCTGATGTGAAACACCGTTCCTCCGATATCTTTTTCCTTTTTCTCCTTCTCGGTTGTGTAAAATGAAAATGTGCCTTCAGTCCCCAGGATATCAGGCACACCCATCCCGGACAACATCTTTCCGAACACTTTATCCGGTGGAAATGTCACCGGGCTCCCGAGAATTATTGTCTGTATCCTCTTTTTTGAAGTATACTCCCAGAAATTTGTACTTTTTATTACACGTCTCGGTTTGCCGCCTTTAAAATTTGAAAGTGAAAGCGATAAGGAATAGGTTTTGGGATCTCGAACGATGAAGTCGAACACACCGTTTTTCCCGGGATTCCGGCCTGTAGCGAAACCGGTCCAGGCTACAGGCGACAGCGGCGGGTTGGTGGTGGAAAGACGTTTATAGGACCCTGTTTCCCTCAGCCTCTGAAAATTAGGCAGTTTCCCTTCATTCATCATGGTTTCAACTATCCCGGGACTGAGGCCGTCAAACCCGATAATTATGATCTTCTTGTCAAAATCAGCTTCTTTTTTATTCATGACTATACCTGTTATAATTATTCCTATAACAACCGCAGCGATTACAATGATCATCAGTTTCTTATTATTCTTGAAAAAACGGAATATTCTTTTAAAAAAAACACCGAAGAGCCCGGCCAGCGCTATAAGAGCGGCGATCAGCCAGCCGCTGAAGGTCGCAATTGTGATTCCAGTACCCGGATCGATATACGCGTAGTTCATAAGTCTATATTCTATAATCTTTTATTCTAATTGAAAAGATTATTAACCCTCAGTCGTTTGCCATTCTGATGGGCTGGCCTGTGGCCTCAATCACGGAATACCACAAAGGGTCTTCCGGTGAAAGGTATTTTCTCTGAGATACGGCAAGTTTGATCGGAACATGTGTAAACTCACCGCTCCACCTTCCGACTATAATGCTTGTTTTACCTGCCATACCCGCGTGGACAGCGTTTTGAGCGAGCTGCATGCAGTATATAGCGTCATTAGCGTTTGCAGGAACTGAACGAACAATATAGCTCGGGTCAATATATTTCAGGTTGACAAATATGTCCGTGCTGTTTTGAAAATATTTTTTTATTTCAGTCTTGAGGAATATCCCAATATCACCCAGTTTCGGGTTTCCCGAATCATCCTTTGAGCCTTTGATGTCTTTTACATAATCCTGTCCCGCGCCTTCAGCGACTATTATGACAGCGTGCCCCCTGCGCCGGAGTCTTTTTTCAAGCGCCTCTATTAATCCCTTAGGTCCTTCAAGATGAAAGGGGACTTCGGGGATAAGAACAAAATTGACGACATTGAGGGCCAGCGCCGCGTTCGCAGCAATAAAACCGGACATCCTCCCCATTACCTTGACAAGCCCGATGCCGTAAGGGGCGCCGACAGCTTCGATATGCGCGCTCCTTATCGCTTCCGCAGCTATGGAAAAAGCCGTCTCCAGGCCGAATGTCTTCTCGACATAGGCTATGTCGTTGTCAATAGTTTTCGGGATACCTATAACAGCGATCTTCAACCCTCTCTTTTTTATTTCCTCGTAAATCGCGAGTGCCCCCTGCAAAGTCCCGTCGCCCCCTATGGCAAAGAGCAGTGAAATGTTCATTCTGTCGAGACAGTCTACTATCTCTGCGATATTCTGGTGTCCCCTTGAAGAGGAAAGAATGCTCCCGCCCTTCTCGTGAATATCCATCACGTATTCAGGTGTAAGATAAACCGGTTCCTGGCCGTATTCCGGAATAAAACCTCTAAACCCGTAGCGAAAACCGTAGATCGTCTTCAGGTTGTACCTGTAGTAAAGCGACATCACAAGCGACCTGATCACATTGTTTATTCCGGGACACAGCCCTCCGCAGGTAACGACCCCTGCTCTCGTTTTTGAAGGATCGAAATAAATTTTCTGCCTGGGTCCGGCCACCTCGAAAGAAAGCAGAGGTTTTTTATTCTCCAATCTGTCAAGTATTTCCTTTTTATTACGGTAAAACACAATAGAGTCAGTGTCTCTCACGTAGTTGGCTATGCTGTCCCCATAAACCGTTGAAAGTTTCAGCGGCGAGGAAATTTTTGCTTCCCCCAGGCGGTCTACTTTTAGGGCCTTCAAAAACGAGAGCAGGGGGCGTTACCTGCGGAGGGCTGTGTCCCGGAATAAACAATGTGATCAGGGC
>DRHN01000418.1 GCA_011049595.1 Spirochaetota bacterium
TGGCTATCATTGGGATTTATTGAACAGCTGAAAGTCCCCCTCTTTCTCGGATCTTCATTTCGTGAAATTGAACAAATTTTTTGACCCAATCGCAATAGGTTTGTTCTGTGCGACAGGCGTAGTGGTGATACCGCAGGACCTGTCGAACCTGATCCATGAGCCGGAGTTTAGGATCCGGTCGGAATTTCTTTGAATTTTCCATGCTATCAACGTTATTATGTAATATATGAAAAAGTCGATAGGTTTTTTTCTATATTTCATATATTAATATGACAATAGATGGATTTTTTTCCATGATATATAAGCAATACATGGAAATTTTTCCATCTATTCTAACTGTTAGAAGGTCGACGGAATGAAACTAGTATCCGACTGGCATATCCATTCACGGAACTCATGCGACGGGGCTTGCATGACAGTCTCTGATCTTGTCCGTGAAGCAGAGGAAAAGGGTATTTGCGATTTTGGATTAACAGATCATTTGCACACTCCGTACAACCTGGCCGATATTGCCAGGTCCCGAGAGGAATTCCTGTCCACCACCCCTTCCTCCCGTTTCCATTTCGGGGTTGAGGTGAGTTGTGTGTCGCAATGGGAACTCGACGAAATCGCGAGCGGCCAGCATGATAATCCCGTCTACGGTCTGCGCTCGGGCGGCCAAGACGGGTGCGACCTGGCAATAGGAATCACGGCAGAGGACCTCGCGAAATATCAGATCGAATACGTCGTTGGTGGCACGCACTGGCCTATGTACGTCCCGTTGGAGCGCGGGGCTGTGATCCGGGACTATCACCGGCAGAACATGTTCCTGGCGACCCACCCACTCATTGACATTGTCGCACATCCCTGGTGGTGGATGGGGCACTGGATGGACAACAACGGAAACTACCCCGCCGAACCCTGGTTTGACGACTTCAGCGTGATTCCGAGATCCATGCATCGGGAATTCGCCGCAGCGGCGATCGAGCATGACACGGCAGTCGAAATCAATATCGGGGCGAACCTGCTGAATCCACACTATCCAGAAGGATTTGTCTTCCAATACATGGAGTATCTGGCTGAACTGCAATCACAGGATGTTCGTCTCAGCATCGGTTCAGACTGCCATAGCGCTCACTATAACATTGATTTTGAGAAGAACAGCCAGATGCTGGAGCGCGCGGGAATCACGGATGATTTCTGGTGCCTCGAGCCGAGAACCGACAAGAAAGGATCTTCTAACCAGCCGGATGCAGGCGACCCCGAATAGGTCGGGGCGCGTGATCCGCAACGTTCGGCTTTTTGATGTTAAATTGATTACAAATCATATTGGAGAAAAAATGAAGAAGGTTTTTATCGGTTTTTTATTGTTTATCTTTTTTTTCATAAATGTTGGGTTTGCTAAAGAGCCTGTGATGGTTGGAGGATATTTATTTCCTCCTTTTGTGGAAAAGAATAAAGATGGATATACTGGTGTAACTTTGGACATGATCAAGGCTACGAACGCTTTTCAGAATAAATATCAATTCAAATTTTACCCAACTACCTCTAAACGCAGGTATCATTCTTTTAAGAAGAAAAAATTCAATATGATTATGTTTGAAAGTAAAGATTGGGGATGGAAGAATCTTCCAATTGAATCATCCAAGGTATTTTTACGAGGCGGAGAAGTTTATATTGCTTTATCTAAACCAGGAAGAGGGCAAGATTTTTTTTCAGACTTTGAGAACAAAGAAATGGTCGGCATTTTGGGTTACCATTATGGTTTTGCTGATTTCAACAGTGATGAAAAATTTTTGAAGAAAAAATTCAAAATAAAACTAATTACTATGCACGAAAACATTATTAAATTAATATTAAGGGGGCGTTAGGATATTGCTGTTGTCACTAAGTCATATTTGTACAAGTATCTTTTAAACAATCCTAAGATGAAGAAAAAATTGATAATTTCTAAAAAGTTTGATCAAATATACAATCATACTATTTTAGTACGGAAAGGGAGTGTTCCCAACGTTGATGAAATCAATACAATGCTCACTGAGATGAAAAAAGCAGGAATTTTACAAAATTTATGGAGAAAATATGGACTCGTTGGTTCCCAGTGAACGTAGATTAGGTGCTTTTTCAATTAGTTTCTTGCCACCTGTTCAAATCAGACAAAAGTGTAACAATGGGGGGGACAGACCACGGTTTATTTATCAACAAAGTAACGGCAAGGATTGCCGAACAAAAGGATTGAGCTGACAGAAAAGCCGAGCCGATATTTTTTAAATTCAAAGCATTAGACAGCTTTTGTGTCAGCTCATCCTTGGACGAATGATAATAAAATTATCAGGATTTTAGATTTACTAGTATGGGTAAAGGCAAACGTTTGAAGAGTAAGCGCAAGAGGAAGGAATCGGGGAGAGGTATTTTATCAGAATTCTCACAACGATTTACCGAGAACTTTCAAAGAGAGTTAAGAGCATCTGAGCTGTGGGATCAGATGGTGGAAGAAATTTGGGAGAAGCGTGCCGAGCAGATCTTGCGTGAATGTAAAGCTGAAGTAAAACCGGGATTATTACCGGATGAAAGCAGGCGTCGTCCAGAGGATTTTTCGTGATCATTTTGATGCCTGTCGGCGCGAGCTTGTGTTGAGTGCCGGCGAGCGGTGGGCTGCGTGGAACATCGTGACGTGCAGGACCCCGGACCGAGGGTATCACGTAGATGCCAGTCCCGTTAAACGCCGAGCTTGTTTAACTGGGGTCAATCCTGCCAGAATATTTTGGAAAAAGATTTAACTCCGTGCCCTCTGTGGCCTCTGCCTGTCCCGTAGGTGCAATACAACGTACTGGGGTGAGAGATAAAAAATCCGTGAGATCCTTTAAATCCGTGTCCAATAAATTATTAGCGTCTTTGCCAGTCCCGCCAGCCCCGTAGGTCCGGCAGATCGTACTGGGGCGAGAGGCATTCAAGGACGTTCCCCTCTTTTTTTTCACCATGACCGGGTCCGTAGGTTTCTTAAAATTCATAATGGGTAATTTGTTTCCGTATTATTTACACAAAATAAAGTATTGACTTTTTAGCCACTTATGATAAAAAATTTAATCAATAAGATATATATCGGGAAGCGCATTATTTAAAAAAGTTCGAGATCCAGACAACCTTAAATCGAGGCTGCGATGGAGAGTATACATCGAAACCCCATTTCTTAAATAGAGAGGTGGGGTTTTGTTGTTTTGAGCGTATAAAAAAAACGGGGGCTCCTAAGAGCGAAGGTGCGGATGTTTACTCTTGGGGTTGTTAGAAAACCGGATGGCTATCATTGGGATTTATTGAACAGCTGAAAGTCCCCCTCTTTCTCGGATCTTCATTTCGTGAAATTGAA
>DRHN01000419.1 GCA_011049595.1 Spirochaetota bacterium
CCTCTCCCCCGACATAGCCCCACACCGGGTCTGTCCAGTCGGGTTTGTATTTTTCTACCCAGTCATCACAAACCGCCAGGGCGCCGCTCCTTGCCAGGTCGCCAAGCTCGTTTTCCCACATACCGTATACATCATAGGCATTTGTACCGGTCTGATAATCCTGGACCAGTTTTTTGCCCTGCTCGGTGTCGACTATACTGACAAGCTCGATTTCTATGCCAGTCTCTTCAGCAAAGATATCTTTGAGGGGTTTAGCCCCTTCGGGGAACGGTACTTCCCAGTGGCCCGGCTCTCCCGGAGGCACCATGTACACTAACTTTTTGGGAGCTTTCCCGTCTACGACAAATTTCCTTATGGCTTCTATGGCCCTGCCTGCTGATTCATCGGGCCCGTACTGAAACTTCTCGGCCCCGGGAAATCCGGTCGGACCGCCGATCATGCCGGGCGCAAGGCCCTCTTTCGGTTCGAACTTGGCGGTTTTACTCCCGGAAGCCAGGGCGGAAAAACGGTCGCTTTTTTTCGGTAAAAACCTACCGGCTACCGATGCTGCCGCGATCCCGGCGCCTATTTTTGCTGATTTACCAAGAAAATCTCTTCTTGAAAGCTTACTGGATTCCTTCTCTTCCATAAAGTTTCCTCCTTGATTTTTTTTTATTAAAATTCCTTTAAAATTGTGTTGAATTATCTCCCGGATGATACTGCTGAAATAAACAATTAAAAAGGAATATTAATGGTATTTGTTACTAAAAAAGTCAATTTTGTATTTTATGTTTTATGATTGCTTTTGTCAAGCATTTTTTTAAACATTTTTTTATTTCTTGACATACCAAATCACGCACATTAAAGTAACATAATCATTTTCACACAAATATAATGGTTGGAAACGACCGGATTGCATCTTAAAACCGCTTCAGCATATCACAATTAAACAAAGGAGCCCTGTCATGAAAAACACACCATACCCCAATCTGTTTGAGCCTATCCGGATAGGAAATTTCGATGTACAGAACAGGATCTGCCATGTTCCAACGGATATTTGTTCCGCGAACGCGGACGGGTCCATAAACGATAGAGTGATAACCTACCATGAAGAGATCGCGAAAGGCGGTTGCGGCTTTATCATCTGCGGTGCCGCTACTCCGGACAAGGCAACGGGAAGGCCGACTGTGTGCTGCATCGCTGTCGACGAAGACCCGCTGATCCCGGGTCTGGCAAGCCTTGCCGAGGCCATGCACAGGCACGGCGCGAAATGCGCGGTCCAGGTACAGCACCCGGGGCGTCAGGCAGCGTGGCCGCGGAAAAACCTCATATCGGCCACCGATATGGTGGTCGACATCCCGGGCTCGGCCGGGCATGAGGTAATATACGCAGAGGGGGCTGCCAAGGGTAAGGCCATCAGGTCCATGAATGTCGAGGAGATATACGATTTGATCGAAAAGTTCGGGGAAGCCGGCTGGAGGCTCCAGCAGGCGGGTTTCGATTCTGTCGAGCTTCACGGCGCTCACGGCTACATGATAGCTCAGTTCATGAGTGAGTATGTGAACAGGAGGAACGACCGCTTCGGGGGCAGCTTCATCAACCGGATGCGTTTTGTTCTGGAGATAATAAACCGGATTAAACTGAAATGCGGCAAAGATTTTCCAATAGGCATAAGATATTCAGCCGAGGAATGGCTCGAAGGCACCAGGAAACTCGAGGAAAGTGTAAAGATCGCCAGGCTTATGGAGGAGTCAGGCATTGCCTATCTTGACATAAGCGCCGGCATTTTCGAGGTCCCGGGGCCGACAATGGACCCGATGTACTATCCCGAGGGATGGAACACCTACACCGCTGAAGAGATCAAAAAACACGTAAAAATTCCCGTAATTACAAGCCACACCCTGCGCGACCCCGACTACTGCGAAAAAATACTCGCGGAGGGCAAGACAGATATGGTTGGCCTGTCACGGCAGATGATCGCGGACCCGTACTGGGGCAACAAGGCAAAGGCTGGTAAAAAAGAGGAGATCAGAAAATGCATATCCTGTCTTGTCGGGTGCTGGCAGGAATCTTTGATGATAAAGAGACACATGAGGTGTGCCATCAACCCCGCGGTCGGTGATGAGAGGTTTATAAACATTGCGCCGGCCGAAAAAAAGTTCGAAGTCGCGGTTGTAGGGGGCGGACCCGGAGGTATGGAAACCGCCAGGATAGCGACCCTGCGCGGGCACAGTGTCACGATCTTCGAGAAAACCGGGGAACTGGGAGGGGCCATCCTCTGCTGCTGTACTGTCCACGGCAAGAACAAGATGCGCTGGTACGCGGACTGGCAAAGGAGGCAGATAAAGAAGCTCAATGCCGAAGTGCGCTGCAACATTGAACCGGCTGCCTCCGACCTGAAGGGGTTTGATGCTGTTATCCTTGCAACCGGTGCAAAGGTGGCCAGGCCTGACATACCCGGTATTGACCTTCCATTGGTTGTTTCCTTCGAAGATGTCCTGCGGTGCAAGAGTAAAAACTGTGAATACTACCCCGAGGACAAAGGGGTTCCAGCCGTTACCGGTGACACCGTGCTTGTTTGGGGGGATCATTTCGGAGCGGCAGACACGATCGAGAAACTGGGTTACGAGGGTAAAAAAGTATACGTGGTAACCGAAAATATGGAGTTCGCGGAATGGATGGAACCGTGCCACAAGGATGTTATGGTAAAGAGGTTTGCCCAGAGCAACGGGGAGGGGTTGAAAGGCAAAACTTTCGCCAAACCGGTAACAGTAATTCCCAACACATCCGTATTTGAAATAAAAAAAGATGGCGAGGTGGTAATTGTCGACAGCTCGTTCAAACGCTCGACCCTCAAGGTCGACAATGTGGTTTTAGGGTGGGTCGAGCCGGATCACAGTTTTTATAAAAGCCTGCTCGAGCAGGGGGTAAAAGTTACAATGATCGGTGATCTGAAAAAAGTCAGGAACCTGCGGGGTGCTGTAACGGACGGGGCGAACATCGGCCTTGCGCTTGACAAAGAATTAATGCTCAACGCCAACAACGGTTTAATAGCCAACCTGCCCACCGGTATAGAGCTTTGACAAACCGTACCGGGCGGATCTGCTCTGTTGTGCGGACCGGCACCGTTTCAGCGCTATTATACCCGGTTCATTATATCAGGGTCGTTAAACCCAGCTTTTCTATTGTTTCGGAAGTGGGCACACCGTCCATGTCCCAGCCCCGCTCTTCGTAATACTCGTCGAGCATGGTGTTGTACATTTCCGTTGTCAGGAAACGGCCCTTTATAGGACCCGAGGGCACAACTTCTTTGACGATCCGTTCGGGCGGCTGGTCGTCCTTTCGCCGGATGCCTTCACGGTTCAGGATCATCCTCTCCAGAGTATAGATACGTTCACCGATACTCATTAATTCAGGTGTGAAATCATGCCCGGTCAGCGCCTCCAGGACATCGCCCCCGGGGCTGTCCGAGAAATCCATCGATCCCCTGACAACCGTGCAGATACCGATGCTGTCGACATAGGCCCTGTTGTCCTGGATTGATTTGACCAGCCTGCCCTTGCCCTCCAGCGCGTAACGGTCGTACTTTCCGCTCTGAAGCTCTGCCCTGACCGACCAGCCCCCCACGTTGTGACACGCGCCCCTGTTTGATGTCCCGTAGGTTATGGCGTTTCCATAAAAACCGCGGGGGTCATAGCCTGCGAGAGGCATCCCCTTGACCGACATAATGTACGGGCTCCATTCCGGTTTCTTTTTCAGCACACCGGCCATGCCTTCAGCAAGCAGATCGCCGATTCCTTCCCGCCTGGCTATCAAATGTATCATTTCTATCAACGCCTGACTGTTCCCGAAAACAGCTTCGACCCCGCATGTGTCCTCTTTTGTAATCAGGCCGCGCTCGTAGAGCTCCATCGTAAGTGCTACGGCGTTGCCGCAGGATATCGTATCCATTCCCATTTCATCGCAGACCTGGTTGGCTTTTATGACAGCACCCAGATCAGAAATACCGCAATCCGGTCCTAAAAAAACAATGGATTCGTATTCTATCCGCGACCGGGCACCGCGGAACGGGCCTTTTTTTACCACACAGACCTTGCCGCAGGCTACCGGGCACATATAGCACGCGTAGTTTTTCTCCAGGTGCTCGTCGTACATTGTGTGTGCGTCCACTTTACCGGCGCCTTCAAAATGGGTGGTGCTGAAATTCCTTGTCGGCAGGCATCCCAGCTCGTTGATGGTTTCGATGTACTGCGCTGTGCCGTATTTTTTATGATTTGCCCTGCTCTCCTTCAAATCGGTCAAAGCGGCAGACCGGATCTCATCGATCCTGGCCTGATCGGCAACCGGGATTTTTCCTGTGCCCTTCAAAACAATGCCCTTTAGTTTCTTTGAGCCGAGGACCGCGCCTGCCCCTCCGCGCCCGAACGCGCGCGTGTCTACATTTACGAACGAAAAGCGGACAAGCCTTTCGCCTGCGGGCCCGATGGAAAGCGCCGGGGCCTTTTTGTCTCCGGCTGCCTCCTTGAGCGCCTTCAGAGTTTCGGGAGAGGTCATGCCCTGCATCTGCCGGGCATCACAAAAGGTTACCTCTTTGTCCTTTATCATAATATAAGTCCAGCTGTCCGCGCTTCCGGATATGATCATCCCGTCAAAACCGCACTTTTTCAGTTCGGGCCCGAATTCCCCCCCGCTGTTTGAGCACAGATACATGCCTGTTTCCGGGGATTTCGTGCTTAGCTGGAATTTTGTAGTCGACGGCAGC
>DRHN01000420.1 GCA_011049595.1 Spirochaetota bacterium
CAGGAGCAGATCGATCTGCCCGTGAACATCCCCAATCACAATGAAAGGTCCGGATATTTTTGTAGTAAAACCGTTCAAGAAAGGCCCCCATTACTGAACAAAATATGAAATATGATTAAAATGATACTCTGGGTATTATTCATCTTTACGGGGATTTTGTTTGTGCAGGGGATAACATATTCACTAAACACTACAGTGGCAAAGCTTATTACCCACAGATACGCCTTCAATGAAATAAAAAGAGCTTTCGAGGCGGTGGGAGGGACGTCCCGATGGTTTAATGAAAGCCGTCCTTGTCAATTACTGATGTCAACGCGACTTAAGGCCCGGTTCGCGCGAAGGATAATCCTTTTTCTTACTATTGGCCGATGGATCTCAGGTACTCCCGGTTTTTTGTGACAGCTCTTTTCTGGTCTTCACGCGCGTCGACTGACTCTTCCTCCCCTATGATCCACCCTTTGTATCCCGTGTCAGACAGCAGTTTTACTACACCCTTGAAATCGCATGACCCTTCACCCATTACTTTCCATTTGCCATTTTCGTCTACATCCTTAAAATGAAAGTTTCTTATTCTGCTGCTGTATTTATTCAGGGTTGTGAGCAGATCAAGCCCGCCACGAATGATATGCCCGGTATCAGGTGTCCATCCCACTATCGACTCGTCGGTCAATTCCATGAGTCTTTGGTACTCCTCGGCTGTTTCAATTATGGAGCCCGCGTGTGAATGAGGGTGAACGTCCACAGGTACATTTTTTTTGTCCGCCATCTCGGCAACCCGGTTGTAATAATCGCACATTGTTTTGAACTTTTTATCCAGGTTCTCACGGTCCGGGGTCGAACCGCCGGCAAGGTCGAGCCTGCATCCTGGAAATCCGGACGCAAAATCAATGCCTTTTTCCGTCCTTTTTAATTCGTCTTCTATACAGGAAGGGTCGGTAATGCTCGAGTGCGGTATAAACCCGAAAGATGGAAACAAAAGCCCTCTTGTCTCGAGTGCCCTGGCAAAATCGTCCGGAGCGTCGTAGTATTTTCCGACCATTGTATTCGTGATCTCAACACCTTCATACCCTGACCCCGCAATAATATCCAGAATGTCATCTACCGTGCCTTTCCAATCTTCGCCCAGCATCTCCCAGGTGTATGTCTGACATCCGGTTTTAAATTCTGCCATAACTCCTCCTTAACAATTTTATTGTTTAATTTGTTCTTGGTGATAAGTCGGGCAAGCCCGAAGTTGTTACCAAGAACTAATTAGTCAGATGTTTATCACAGAAGCCCGTGTGTCGTCAGTAAATTGTCAATAAATATTTTTGAATCTTCCAGCACCTCCCACGCCTCCGGCCAGAAACACAGATCGATCGTCCACCAGTCATCATTGTACCCGGAGGCGACAATTGCATCGGTAAGTTCATCAAAATCGATCTTGCCTGTGCCGAACGGAGCATGGGTGCTGGTCCAGTTATCGTGCAGGGTGTTGTCGGAATCTATAAGGTGCACGTATCCGATATTGCCTGACAGAAGGCCTGCAAATTCCGAAGACCCTCCTTCGAGTTTATCAAGCGGTTCTTCCTGTCTTGCCGCGGCTACGGAGCACATATGAGCGTGGCAGCTGTCAAAAAGCACAGTAAAATTTGTGTGGCTTACATCACAGATCATTTTAGCTACTTCATGGGGTTTGTTGAACATGAAACCCGGTTCAAACTCCCAGACAACCAGCACACCGGCTTTTTGGGCTTCTTCGGCACACTCATGCCATGTGTCCCTCATACGATTCCAGGCGTCCTCATAGGAAACACCCCTTATTAAAGGTGGTCCATATACGGTATCGACGCGGATGCTTGGAATTTCACAGTCCTCGCAGAAATGGAGGTTTTTTGTGAACAATTTTCTGTAATCCGACCTTTCATCGGGATCGCTGCTTGCCGGAGACCGTTCCTTGAAATCGGCCCCGTAGTTGGATATTTCAAGTCCATGGTCCCGGAAAAATATTTTTAATTTCTTCCGGTCGGCAGCGGTTGAAACATCGTCCGGATCCCCGTAGGGCCGGCAGCCCAGAAGTTCTATGCCCTGGAAGTTAAGCTCCTGGAGTTTATTTGTGAGCTGTTCAAGCGGTATTGCTTTAGATGCATACACACCGAAAGCAAAGGCCGAGCTGCCAACTGAAACTTTATTCGACATAAGATTATCCTTTTGTCATAAATTTGATGTTTTTTACAGTATTCGTCCAGAATGATCACGAAAAAACGGGCCCCTTTTAAACGGTTAACAAAATCAAGAATAATCAACCTAAAGCTCTTTCTCGATCGATTTAATATTTTCAATTGCCAGTTTTGTGTACTCGTCGAAATATTCTCTGCCCCCGCCTTTCGCAAGCGTGCCGAAAGGGTCGGCTGAACCCGGAAGCAGCTCAAATGCGAGATGGCCCTGGTAATCTATATCTTTTAATGCTTTCAGGATAGGCATAAAATCGAGGTGGCCTTTTCCGGGCGCCGCCCTGTTGCTGTCGGCAAGATGAACGTGGGTCAGGTGCTTGCCTGCCTGTCGGTAAGCGTCGGCAATGGACACTTCATCGATGTTCATGTGGAACGTGTCCCCCATGACCCCGACATTCTCGAGATCGAGCTCGCGCATGAATTCAAGACACTGTTCAAGCCGGTTTAAAAAGTATGTCTCATACCTGTTCCATGCTTCAATAGTTATCCCCACGCCCACGGAATTGGCATATTCACCGCCTTCCTGCATGCCTTCGACCGCCCACTTTCGTTCCTCGTCCGGGTCTTTCCATCCCTTGAGTTTCATACAGGCAGTCGGGGCGATGATCATTACAGGGCAGACTACACCAGCAGCGAGATCGGCTACTTGTTTTATATAAGTGACCGCGTTTTTCCTGACAGAAGGGTCGGGCGAAGCGAGGTCACGTTCATCGGTGTACAGTGAGCAAATAGAAGAAACTCCAATGTTATGCTCCTCACACAGCTTACGGACTTCTTTTGTGTCCAGAGCATCGGGTTCGCCGTAAAGCTCGATCGCGTCGTAACCGCATCCTGCAACCCTTTTGATGCTGTCGGAAATATTTTCTCCATAGTAAACCAGTGAATTGTAGCTGTACTTAAACATTTTTCACCCTCCAGGTTTTTTTTACAATTTCAGCAACCGCCTGTCCAAGCAAAGCATGATCTTCAGGATCGAAATGCAATCCATCGACTTGGCTTGATCGTATGACGGTCCCCGTGTCAAAAAACGCGCAACCGTATTTCGTTGCGGTTCTTTTGTAGTGTTCCGCCAGGTCCTTCGACTTTTTCTGACCCCCTGAAAAAGTGTCCGCATATTCAGAGAGCGTTCCCAGGGGAGGCGGAGCCATGATCAATATCTCAGGTGTACCGTCATTATGGCCTGATTTGCTTCTCTGTACAATTTCTATAAGGAACCCCATGCTTTCGGCAATATCATACGCTGTTACAGAAAAACGGGCTTTGAGGTCGTTTGTGCCGAGCATGATAATTACCATGTCGAGAGGGGTGTGCGACTCGAGGCAGGGAAGCAGGTACAGGCTGCCGTTTCTCTTGGTATGGCCCCTTACAGGGTCATCCCACACCGTGGTCCTCCCGTTCAATGCTTCTTCGATTATGTGGTAATCGCTCCCAAGCGTGTTCTGTAATACACCGGGCCAGCGTATGTCTCCGGGGTAGCGTTTACTCGTGTGAGGGTCCCGGCCGTATGTATTAGAGTCTCCATAACACAAAACTTCTATCATTTATTTTTCTCCAGTTTCCATACACCTGATCGGGATTATAGAATCTTAATAAACTTTTATAGCTGTGTCAAGATAAGTACTGGAACACAATCCATCCAATCCACCTCAATCCTTGTCAAAAAATGATTTTCTGGATAAAATGACTAAACTGACGGAGAAATGTAAAACAATTTTGGAGACAAAAATGAATGAATATAATAAAGATTGGTCGAAAGTCGACTTAAATAAGGTGCCTGTTTTCATGAGCCGGGATGCCTTGCGGCAACTGCCATCATAAAGAACATACTGGACGGCCCGGAAACAAACCTGGAAATAAATCTGTGGGAGGAGGACGGCCTCAGATGACAATTGACCCGGCAGCAGTTTCCTTGATGGCGCTTATATTTTTTATGATGTCATATCCGTTGAAGATGCTCGAGCCCGCTATAAGATAGTTTGCACCTGATCTTACGATCCCGGGTATTGTGTGTTTTCCGACAGATCCGTCCACACCTATATCAAAATTTGCGCCGGCTTGATCTCTCAACCTGCAGGCGGTCTTTATTTTCGGTAAAGTAACAGGCGAAAACGGCTGTCCCCCGAAACCCGGGTACACCGCCATTATTATCAGGAGATCTATCCGGTCAAGGATCTCGGGGTTGGCCTCCAGTTTTTCAAACCCTCTGTCAGGGTTGATCCCTATCCCGGCTTTTATACCAAGCCCGGTAATATTGCGGATGGTGATAGGAAGGTGCGGGCATGTATCCTCCTGGACAACTATCATGTCGCTTCCGGCGTGAAAAAAGTCTTCTATAAAAACATCGGGATTATCTATTTCGAGATGTGCCACAACGGGGATTTTTACACTTTTTTTTATAGCAGGGATTACATCTATCCCAAAGGAAAAATTATGGCAGTAGTGTCCATCCATAATGTCGAGATGCAGGTCGTGGCCGCCCCCTTTTTCCGCCAGCCGCGCTTCCTCGGCCAGGTTTCCAAAATCTGCGGACAGGAGTGACGGACTTATTTTTAGCGGCTGTTTCATTTGTGATTTCCTTGTTTTAGTTTTTGGTGACAAAACCGGATATACACTGCCTGACCCGGCCTTCGGGGCAGGGCCTGGAAATACCTCTTATGGCACCGGTCCAATAAATATAAACATCACATGGTACCCTCAGCAATACTTTTGTTTGTGAAAATATTTTTTGTTGACAAAAACGAACAGCCGCTTAGAATGATAGAATTATTTGTGTTAATAAAAATAATACAACTCAAAGGATAAATGTCCATGGGAAGCGGCAAAACTCATTTTCTTGCAGTTGATTTCGGGACTGGATCGGTAAGAGGGGCTCTCTTTACAGAATCAGGAGAGATGGTTTATACCTCTTCTAATGATTATAAAACATATTTTCCAGAACCGGGATGGGCCGAGCAGAGACCCTCCCAGTGGTGGGAATCTTTTTTGGTAGTGGTAAGAAAAATAATGGATGATTCGGGAGTCGAAAAAGACTCGATTGTGTCGATAGCGGTGGATACGACCTCATGCACTGTGCTGGCGCTCAACAAGGATTTTATTCCGCTGAGGGATGCGATCATATGGATGGATGTAAGAGCTTTTGATCAGGCCAACAGGATCGCCGGGTGCGGTATGGACGCCTTGAAGTATAACGGGTTCGGCAGTGTCTCAGCCGAGTGGATGCCCTGCAAGGCCCTGTGGCTGAAAGAAAATGAACCCGAACTTTATAAAAATGCAAGATATATATGTGAGTTTGAAGACTGGATCAACTACCAGTTAACCGGTGAATACACCGGGAGCATCAACAACGTTACAGTGCGCTGGTATTATGATTCAAGATCAGGCGGATGGCCTGTTGATTTTTATGAAAAGATCGGCCTCGAGGATTTAGTTAAAAAATTTCCGGAAAATATTCTTGGGCTCGGCCGGCCGATCGGGAAACTAAAACCTGAATTAGCTGCCATAACAGGGTTGTCAAAAGATACACTGATTGTTCAGGGGGGCGCGGACGCTTATGTCGGGGTGCTCGGGCTCGGCGCGGTCAAACCCGGAAGACTTGCATATATCACAGGGTCATCCCACCTCATGATTGGCCACACCGAAGAAGGGATTTCACAAAAGGGTATATTCGGCGCTTTTCCCGACAGTATCATCCCGGGACTTTATGTCGTGGAGGGCGCTCAGATATCGACAGGTTCTGTGCTTAAATGGTTTAAAGACCAGTTCATCAGCAGGTCCTATGAAGATGAAGCGAAAAAAGAGGGGCTTTCCATTTATGATTATTTGAGCAGTCTCGCGAAAGATATTAAACCGGGCTCCGAAGGGCTCATTTTACTCAATTACTGGCAGGGCAACAGGAACCCCTGGACAGACTCTCAGGCAAGGGGAATTATCTGGGGACTGTCATTAAAACACACCCCGGTGCACGTGTACCGGGCTATTATGGAGGGCGTAGCTTACGGAACTGAGCATATTATGCGTCATTTTAAGGATGCCGGATTTGTCCCGAAAGAGGTCTGCGCGTGCGGAGGCGCAACACAGAGTGACCTCTGGATGCAGATAGAAAGTGACGTACTCGGTATACCGATCTGTCTTACCCAGGAGCCGAATGCCCCGCTGCTCGGCGATGCTGTGCTCGCGTCTTACGGCTCCGGCGTTTACAGCAGTATTGAAGAAGCCTCGCTGCAAATGGTAAAAATAAAGAAAAGGATCGAGCCGGATCCTGAAAAAAGAGATGTGTATAAATATTATGCTGATAAATATATAGCTACTTACCCTCAGTTAAAAGGCCTCATGCATGATATGCTCGATCATGAAACAGGAACCGCTTGCCGGTTATCAGGGTAACAGAGATCTGTCTTACCCAGGAGCCGAATGCCCCGCTGCTCGGCGATGCTGTGCTCGCGTCTTACGGCTCCGGCGTTTACAGCAGTATTGAAGAAGCCTCGCTGCAAATGGTAAAAATAAAGAAAAGGATCGAGCCGGATCCTG
>DRHN01000421.1 GCA_011049595.1 Spirochaetota bacterium
GGTATTCTTCCATCCATTTTGAGATCAAAACATCCCATTTCATGGATTCTTCACCAGCATTTAGATATTCTGTCACTTTTTAGTTTCATAGAATAAGCCCTGAACTCCATACAGATCTCCGCTGAAAATGCTTCTATTTAATATTTAGCCGTACCCGTATTTCTCCGCCATCATTTCAGCTTCTTCATTCGTCGGATCACTCACGATGACCAGCACACCGCGTGCCCCGACAGTACTTATCAGTTCATCGATCTCACCAGCAGTGCCATATACCTGGATTGATTTTTTCCGGGAAAGAATGTGCTTAAAAAAATCATACCAGAGACTCAGCCTTTCCTTTCCAGGCCCCGGGTCCCACTGTATTACTTTCAGCATCGCAAGATCGAGAAGCGGTACAATATGATGTGTAACCCCGTCCATATGGTAGAAAGGAAAGTCCATAGCATCTGCAATATCGGCAATATGGGGGATACAGAACTCGCTGAACATATCAACGGAGATCATGTATGAAAAATCCTCCTGGATCGGAAAAGTGGTGCCGGGGGCCCAGATCTCCGCCCATCCGCAATACCCTCTGTTGTCTCCCAACTCTATGACAACGTTGATCTCGTTGAACGCCTTTATCCACAACCTTTTCATGTGTTCCAATGCCCTTTTTACTTTTTCAGGCTTTGTGACCATATCCATCAGCAGCGGCTGGGTCCCGTAAATCCCGGCGATGTTGTCCGCAGGACCCCCGAGGGCATAGGGAGTGACAAAGTGATTGTCCTTTGAAATCGCTGCCGATCTTTTTGTCATTTCGATGATCGTCTTATAGACAAAGCTTTCTCTTTCGATTCCCACTTCGAGTGATTCTTCGATACTCTTTACAAATTCGAGAGGCCAGACAGCTTCCTTATTTACATACTCCATTTGCGCTCCAAGCACTCCGGCCATTGCACTTGCCCCGAAATCTATGTAATGGAAGGGCACTGCATCGCAATAGTAATTCGTGTTGTCAATTATCTTCATCTGCCTGTCAATAACAAAATCGGGATCACTCCAGAACCTGGCGAGATCATCCGTATCGGGAATAGGGCCATGGTCATCTTTCAAAGCTCTTGCAACGATACACGGGTACTCCTGTTTTCCGAACTCCCACCAGTTTTTGAGCCGCTCTTCGATCGCTATAAGTCTTTCACTAAAGGTTTTCATTTTTTAACACTCAGTTTCCATCTCCTATACCCAGCGGTTGTATTTGATCCTCTGTTCGTCGAATTCGTTATTCGGTTCTTTATTTTCGGCAGGGTGTCCTATCGCTATCAAACAAAGCGGTATCACATTTTCGGGTATCCCAAGAAGCCTGCTTATCCTCTCAACACGTTCCTTAATAGGGTGCACACCCAGCCAGACACCGCCAAGCCCGCAATCCACTATCTCAAGCAGCATGTTCTGGGTGGCGGCCGAGCAATCCTGGACCCAGTACCCTTCATACTTCTCCAGGTTCAGATCGCCGCACACTGCGACCGCTACCGGTGCTGCACGCAGCATACTGGCGTAGGGGTGGATTTTCGGTATTTCATCAAGAAGTTTCCTTTCATTTATAACAATGAAATACCATGGCCTTTCGTTACCGGCCGACGGTGCGTTCATACCAGCCTTTATGATTTCTTTTAGGGTTTTTTCAGAAACAGGCTCCGAAGTAAATTTACGTATACTCCTTCTCTTATAAATCGCGTCCATTTTTTTCTCCACTATTATTATTGATCCCGTGTTTTGAAAAACCCGGCGATATTCTCAACAAACGACATAGTCTATATTCAATATTTCACAAATACGCTTTAGTTCTTCTCCATATTCCCCGTACACCCAGTGCATATGATTCGAGCGGGTATTCTGTATGAAGTTTTCAGGGTCA
This sequence comes from Spirochaetota bacterium, assembly GCA_011049595.1. Taxonomy (GTDB): domain Bacteria; phylum Spirochaetota; class B62-G9; order B62-G9; family DRHN01; genus DRHN01. Next base: position 1,898 of record DRHN01000421.1, read on the forward strand.
CCGACCATATTGATCAATATATGCGGCAGTTTTTCCCACCCTTTTGTCAACTGGTCCTTTGATGGAGTGAAAGCGCTGCCCGATGATATCTGCATAACATACCAGCCTTTCTTTCTTCCAAGCCTCGCTAAAGTTACTTTACCGGGCTTGCAAACAAAAGTGGGTATGATACCGGTACCACCGGGAACGAGCGGATACTGTTCGTTGAACACGACCTCTTTCGGATTTCGGGCGAAGTTTGTGGCCATGGTCCCGCAATTTGCCAGTCTCAGGATCTTCCTGTCAATATCTATTGCGAATACATCCCCGAAACCGGATTCCGCGTTTGAAAGCAAGTGCAAAATCTGCATGGTCAGCGCCCCGTTTACATCGGCTTCGCACGACACGATAAACCCTTCGTTGATATTTGTGGCGACCGATAAACAGTGGGAGCAGTAGCTGCCCTGTACCTCAAGCATACATTTTACACCGGCAAAATCAAGTTTATGGTCTTTTGAAAGTTTTTTCATCACGAAATAAAGCCTTATCGCCCTGTCCTCGATATCCGCAGGCGCCGATATGTCCCCATATTTGTCGTGAAGAGATATCGAAAACTCTTTTACCCTGTGTTCTTCTACTTTTTTCGCTTCATCCATAAGGCAGAACTCGTTTATGTGTGTTATTTCGACCCCGAAAACCTTTTTTACCTGAAGCGGATCTACAGTGCCTGTATACATGTGCATGTATCTCCCTCCGAAAAGCCCGAAATTCATACCGTTCAATTCATTCACAACCCGTGAAGCATTTGCGATCGTCCTGATTTTTTCTATAAACTTCGCATCTTCAGGTTCGTTATATATAAATTCATGTTTTATCTCCATATCATCAAACGCGCCATGAAACTGACACGCAGGTACCAGCGAAAGTATTGTGTCATCCGGAAAGGCCCACAAAACAACCAGGACCCGCCGGTTTAACATGCCGATCATATCAACTGCCAGGGCCGGTGACGGCCACGCACCTATCATGATAATGATGCAGTGAACTTTTTTATCGATCAAATATTTCATTTGTTCTTCGGCTGTCTCGGAATTATTGACCAATTCCGGTATCCTGAAAACCTCCAGATCGTGCCTGCTTAAACTTTCTTCTGCTCTTTTTAAGAATTGCTCCATGATATTCAGAGATTTTTCAGGAATAGGTGAGATCTCCTGCGGGATCGTGAGCGTGATCAAACCGATTTTTGTATTCATTCTCCTTCCTTATTAAAGTTGTATTTTAAAGATTTTATCAATATTTGTCAATAACAGGTGCAATTTTAAAAAATAAAATTTTTCACTTTAATTTTAATCTTGCCTGTATATCCCAAAAGCAGCAATTTGATTTGTGTAGTGCTTTGAGAATAATTTAGGCCTTTTCAGGCTGTACATTGTTAGGAAGCGGAGAACGACTATGACAGAGAATAAGGACAAGGATCCCGGCATCGTGTAC
>DRHN01000422.1 GCA_011049595.1 Spirochaetota bacterium
GTATCAGACTGTTGGGTTTGTAGTCCATGTAACAGGACATAGGGCACCCGGCGAAGCACTTCATGCACTGGTAGCACGCGCATATGTTCTGCCCGCTACGCTCTTGAACTTCTTTAATAAAATCCCTGTCTAACTTCATTACTTTACACGTGATGAAAAATAAATTTTTTAATCAGCATCCGAAAAATAAAAGTTTTAGCTCAAAAATAAATTAAGCACTTTATTATCTTTCAATACAATATTTATTCCAATGACGCACTGACCATTTCAGATAATTGTTTTGTTCTGAATCCAAGCTGCTGCACCGCGCTTGAAGGACAGGCGCTTGTACAGGCCCCGCAGCCCTTGCATAAAACCTTATTAATTCGCGAGACTTTCTTTCCCCTTACCGTAATTATCTCCGGTGCATCATAGCTGCAAACCGAAACGCATACACCGCAAGCCGCACACACATCTTCATCGACTAAGGCAACAATTGCCTCCGGTGTGTATTCTTCCTTGGATATTATCGTAGCGGCACGGCTGGCCGCCGCCTCGGCCTGGGCTATCGTTTCTTCGACATTTTTGGGTGCATGCGCCATTCCGGTCAAAAAAACACCGTCTACAGAACAATCCACCGGGCGCAGCTTCATATGCGCTTCGAGAAAAAACTTCTCCCTGGTGAGAGGCGCCTTAAGCATCCTGGCGAGATCTTCAGTGTCGTCCCGGGGTACAATGACCGGTGCAAGCACAAGGAGATCACTGTCGATCAGCAGTGTGCGCCCCAGGACGGGATCCCTGATCTCAATCCGTAATCTATCATTATCTGAGAACACATCCGGCTTATGTTCAACTTCATAGCGAACAAATCGTATACCTTTCTCCCGTGCTGCCGTATAATATTTCTCCCTGAATCCATATGTTCTTATTTCCCGGTACAGGATAAACACATCGGTTTGTGGATAATTTTCTTTTATCTTGAGCGCATTCTTGATAGCTTGTGAACAGCATATTCTACTGCAGTACATCCTTTCCTCTTCGCGTGAACCGACGCATTGGATCATCACCACCCTCCTGGCGTTAAAGTCACCTTTTGCGAGCATTTCCTCCAGTTCACACTGGGTAACTACCCTCTCGTCGGATCCGTACATATATTCCGTCGGCGTATCCTCCTTAGCCCCGGTGGCAACAATTACTGCCCCGTGCTCGATCTCTGCTTCGTCCCCCTCCTGCTTGACCTTCGTCTTAAAATTGCCGACAAACCCGTCTATTGATTCAATACTCGTGCCCAACCAGACCTTGATATTTGGGTGGCTATTTATTTTCCGGATTATCTCTCCAAGTTTTTTCTGGACATCTTCCCCGCTAAGAAGGGAATACACATTTCTCAGATTTCCACCGAGCTCTTCATCCCTTTCTATGAGATTCACCTCAAAGCCCTGCTCAGCGAGATTGTAAGCCGCAGTCATTCCCCCTACTCCGCCACCGATAACAAGCGCTCCGCTGTTGACCGGTATAGACACACTGTAGAGAGGCTCTAACAGGCTGGCCTTCGTAACCGCCATACGCACCAGCTCTTTGGACTTTCTCGTCGCCTCTTCCGGGTCATGCATATGCACCCACGAGCACTGGTCCCGTATGTTCGCCATCTCGAAGAGGTATTGATTCAGACCCGCACCCCGCACAGTTTCACGGAACAACGGCTCATGAGTACGCGGGGTACAGGAGGCCACCACAACCCTGTTGAGATTGTGTTCCTCAATCGCCTTCTTTATGCTTTCTTGAGTATCAATAGAACACGTATAGAGATTATCCTGTGCCAGGATAACATTCGGCAGTGTCCTGACATAATCACGTACTTCCGGTACGTTGACTACTCCGCCGATATTCCTGCCGCAATGACACACGAAAACACCTATTCTGGGCTTTTGACCGGATATATCCTTTTCGGAAGGCCATTCCTTCTGTGTCACAAGGGTACCGCGCTCTTCAGCCAGCAGGGCCATGGCCTTTGCCGACGCGCTCGAGGCCTCCATCACAGTTTCCGGGATGTCTTTCGGCTCGGAAAAGGGCCCGCATACGTATACACCCGGCCTTGACGACTCGACAGAGTCAAACCCTGAAGTTACAGCAAAACCATTGCTGTCGATCTCCACTCCGAATGTTTCTGCAAGTTCCCGAACCTCTGCAGGTGGACATAATCCGGTCGAAAGAACAACAAGGTCGAACTCTTTTGTAACAAAACCGTCATTTTCATCCACATACCCGATACGGAGGTTTTTCGTCTCTTCTATTTCTTCAACAGAAGAGGGACGACACCTGGTGTAAATTACACCCAGCTCTTTTGCACGTTCAAAGTAGGTATCGAAACCCTTACCGAACGCCCGCATATCCATATAAAAAATATTGCACTCAAGATCCTCTTCATGCTCCTTGGAGATGATCGCCTCCTTGGTAGCATACATACAGCATACCGATGAACAGTAGTTTCGCTCTGCATCTCTTGACCCGACACACTGGATGAACGCGATCTTTTTCGGTGTATTCATATCGGATGGTCGTACTATTTTCCCCCCATACGGCCCGCTGGCCGAGAGTATACGTTCGAATTGGAGACCGGTGATTACGTTCTGGTGCCAGGCATAGCCCAATTCTAATTTTTTCCCCGCGTCGAATATGCAGTAACCGGGAGAAAGAATAGCAGCCCCCACATCGATTTCGACGACCTCGTCTTCCTGTGAATAGTCTATCGCCCCTGCCGGACAGAACACCTCGCATGCCTTACACGCGCCGGTAAGAAAATGCATGCAGTTTTCCCTGTCAATTACCGGTACATTCGGAAGGGCCTGGGGAAAAGGAATATAGATAGCAGGCCTTTCTATAAGCCCGGCATCGAATTCCGAGTACGCGGGTCTGATCTGCCGGGCAGTTACTTTATCCAGATTATCCACGTGTGTCGGACACACCACACGGCAGGCCCCGCATGCCGTACATATTGGAGAAAATTTGTCATAAGCCGGACCGACCTCACGGGTGTCGCCGCGGCCTCTGAAATCGATCGCCCCGATCTTCATCAACTCTGAGCAGACCCTTGTACACAGGCCGCATAGTATACAGTCTTCGCTCTTTTTAGGGAAACGGGTATCAGTAACTCCAAGCTCCGCAGCTACTTCTTTTACTGCTACCGCGTCCGGGCACCTGGCCATAAGAAGTTCTGCCATAATCCGGCGCGTCCTTTGAACCCTCTCGGTATTCGTACGTATCAGCATCTTCTCCCTGACAAGCAATGTACAGGACGCCCGCATCCTGGACCATTCTTGCGGTCCTACTTCGACCACGCAGAGACGACAGGCTCCATAACCGGGTAAGCCCCTGCGATAACAGAGTGTGGGTATCTTTATTCCTATATCCAGACAGGCTTCCAGGGCGGAAATGCCTGATTCAACACTGACTTGCTGGTCATCGATTGTCAGGGTAACTTTATTCATGACTGTCCGCCTTTTCTGGTATCAAAACAGGTAACCTCCATACCCTTACCATTATCTTTCTGCAGTATAAACACTTTACACTATCCAAATTCATTGCACCTTTACCGCCTCAAACTTACAAACATCCTTACAGACACCGCATTTAATACACTTCGCCTGATCAATGTTCTGTGGTTTCTTTTTCTCGCCCGAAATCACGTGCATTGGGCAATTCTTTACACAGAGAAAACACCCGTTACACTTCTCCGGGTCAATAGAGTAGGTTATTAGATCCCTGCAGACACCGCCAGGGCAGCGCTGTTCATTTATGTGCGCCTCGTACTCATCCTTGAAATAACGCAGGGTGCTCAGTAACGGGTTCGGCGCCGAGCGGCCCAGTTCACATTGAGAACCATCATAGACTGCCTGGCCCAGTTCTTCGAGCAGCGCAATATCCCCAGGCTTCCCCTTTCCTTCGCTGATATTTGTAACGATATGGTACATCGCATCAACACCCTCACGACAAGCAGTACATTTACCGCAGGATTCATTCCGGAGGAAATTCAGAAAGTATTTAGACACATCAACCATGCATGCATTTTCATCCATAACAATCATCCCGCCAGAACCCATGATTGATCCTGCTTCTTGAAGACTCTCATAGTCCACGGGCAAATCGAGCAATTCTGCCGGAATGCATCCGCCTGAAGGACCTCCTGTCTGAACTGCCTTAAATTTTTTGTTTCCCGGTATTCCACCACCAATGTCATAAATTATTTCCCGCAAAGATATACCCATTGGCACTTCAACCAGACCGGCATTGTTTATGTTACCAGCAAGCGAAAAAACCTTTGTGCCTTTACTGGTTTCGGTCCCGATTTGAGAAAACCACTTGGCACCCCAATTAATTATTGCTGGGACATTTGCCCATGTTTCCACATTGTTAAGGACGGTTGGTTTATCCCATAACCCTTTTTCGGTTGCGTGAATATGTTTAACTACGGGTTCAGGTACTTTACCCTGGATTGATGCTCTTAGCGAACTGGACTCACCGCAGACAAATGCTCCCGCTCCTTTAAAAAGCGTTATATCAAAATCAAAGCCAGATTTAAAAATATTCTTTCCTAGTAAACCATATTCTCTTGCTTGTTCGATGGCTGCCTTTATCCTCTCTACAGCCAGAGGATACTCAATTCTTATATATATATAACCTTGTGAGGAACCTGCCGTAAAAGCGCCGATAGCCATTCCTTCAATAACAGAGTGGGGATCAGCCTCGATGATACTCCTGTCCATAAAGGCACCCGGGTCTCCTTCATCTGCATTACATATGACATATTTAATGTCTCCCGGTGATTTCTGACAACTTGCCCATTTTTTACCGGTTGAGAAACCTGCCCCGCCTCTTCCTCGTAAACCGGAATTTTTAATCTCTTCTATAACCTCATTGGGAGTCATCGATGTTAAAATTTTGGCTAATGCCCTGTATCCATCATTAGCTATATATTCTTCAATTTTACCAGGGTCAATCAAACCACGGTTCCTGAGTGCGATTAATCTTTGGGATTTAAAGAAAGGAATATCACGTATCGTGGGGATTGGTGTTTTTTCTCCTGGAGGCACATACATCAAAGACTTCACCGGTCTCCCTTTTAAAAAATGTTCCTCAACCAAATGAGGGATATCTTTTACTTTGAGAGATTGATAGAAAATTCCCTCGGGCTGAACTATGATTATCGGCCCTCTCACACAAAGTCCGCTGGCACCGGTTGGAACTATCTGAATTTCATTTTCTAAACCACTTTTTTTTATCTCCGCTTCAAGGTTATCTTTTATTTGTAATGACCCATTAGATACACAGTTTGTACACATACAAATCATTGCATTTGTTCGATATGCCATCTCTTCTAAAGCTCCTTAAAGCACTCTCTCACTCCCTACCGATAGAGCGTATTCAGTCACTATCTTGCCGCCGGATATATGTTTGTCCAGGATTTCCTTAATTTTCTCCGGTGTCAAATCAACATATTTCACAGGGGGTTCATCTTTCATTTCTATTGTAATCATAGGTTCTCGGCTACAAAGTCCCGCGCAACTGGAAGTTGTTAAAAGTACATCTTTTATTTTTCTTTTCTCAATTTCCTTCATTAAGGCAGCCATAATATTTCTTGCCCCTGCTGCTATTCCACATGTTCCCATGTGAACTAAGATCCTGGCTCGAGCCATTCCCTTCCTTAAATGAATTACGTTTTTTATCTCTTGACTAATTTTATCTAAATCATCAGGTGTAGTTATTGGCATTTTTCTTTCCTTACTTATATTGTTTAACTATTTTTGGCACCTGAGTTTGTTTCATATATCCATAAATATCATCATTAACAGTTACTACAGGAGACTGACCACAGCAGCCAACACAATTAACTGTTTCCAGACTAAATCTCAAATCATCAGTAGTGCCGCCATCTTTGATATTTAACTCTCTCTCAAATGACTCAAGGATTCTTTGCCCCCCCTTAACATAGCAAGCTGTTCCCATGCAGACTCTGATGATGTGCTTCCCACGGGGCTCGAGGCTCAATGCATTATAGAACGTTGCTATACGCAGTACACGTGACAGGGGCATACCAACTGCCTCAGACACACGCCTCACCGCGCCAGGCGGAAGCCAGTTGAATTTTGTATTAATGTCCTGTAATATGGGAAGAATCGAGCTTTCTCTTTCACCGTATGCGGCGATGATTCTGTCCACCTCCACAAGTTCATCGGGAGTAATCTCAAGCGGTTCGGGTTCCATAGGCTCGGAATAAGGGCGGTTCTGCACCGGGCAATTCGCCATGCACTCTCCACAACCTGTGCATTTATCAGCCTGTACTGAACGGGCCTTTTTCCGAATGCGTACTTTAAAGGCCCCCGGTTTTCCCTTGATGTTTTCCACTTCCGAGTAGGTGAGCTTCTCAATGTTTATGTGGCCCCCGCACTCTACCATTCTTGGTGAAAGTGTACACATGGCGCAGTCATTGGTTGGAAAGGTCTTGTCGAGCTGGGACATTACCCCACCGATAGCAGGCCCCCTTTCAACTAAATAGACCTTGAACCCAGAATTAGCCAGATCCAAAGACGCCTGCATCCCTCCAATGCCTGCACCGACAACCAGGACTGAACCTGTTTTGTTATTACCGCTCTCATCACTCATCACAGCTCTCTATACAATAGACTATTGATACATTTTCAAATCTATCTTTTACTATTGTACAAATAAATAAATTATTGTCAAGAAAAAAACAATCTTTTAACAAAAAAAGTGAAAAAATCGTTAAAAAATAAACAATCTCTTGACATAAATTTCGCTTTTGTTTAATATTTTATCATTGAATCTGATGAATTTTTTTATGCATTACTCATTAAAGAAAATATCATGAACGAATTAAGACATTTTATACACGAGAAGGAGTTCGATCGAAGGATAAAATGGCTTATTAAACTGAGATGGCTGGCAGCCCTGGGTCTATTTGTAGTCATTACAGGGACCGAATTCATACTGAAAATAGACATTCATATTTTCCAGCTGTATTTCGGAAATGCGGTGCTGGTCATATATAACTTAATATTTTTTTATTATTACAAGTATCTCGATAAAAAAAGAAACTCCCCCAAATGGCTCAACAAGGCGAATTTTTTAGCGAATATTCAAAGTTCACTGGACCTGACATTACTCACATTTCTTATGCATTATTCCGGGGGGATTGAAAATCCATTTATCTTTTTCTTTATCTTTCACATGGTAATCGCGAGCATTCTTTTGACAAATAAAGCCGCTTATCTTCAGGCTACATACACAACGATTATCTTTGGTATTGTAATCGGAGGTGAGAGCCTTGGTTTCCTGCCGCACCATCATTTCTCCGGCTTTTCAACTGGAAATTCCTGTGACTTAAACTTCGCGTTCTTTCTCGGAAGATATATCGCATTTTTTTCCACATTATACATAACCGTATACATGAGCACCACTATCATCAACGTTTTAAGAGAACGTGAAATAGACCTAAAAGAGGCCAATGAGCAGCTGGAGGAAAAAGACAGGGTAAAATCACAGTATGTCATGAGGGTGACCCATGATCTCAAAAGCTCTCTTACCGCAATTCAAACCTGTCTCAAAGTTGTGCTGGTAGGCATCGCAGGAGAAATATCTGAAAAATCGAGAGACATGGTTTCCCGGGCAGAACAGAGAAGCCTGAGCCTGTATCAGTTTGTTGAGGACCTCCTTGATCTGTCAATAATAAGGGCCGCAAAAGAAATTGAAAAAAAGAAAATAAATATGCCGCAAACTTTACAAAAGGTGGTAGGACAGTTAAAACCTCAGGCCAACAAATCCGGGCTCGAACTGATCGTGGACACACACGACGGGGCTTCCGAGATCAACGGCAATCAAAAAATTATCGAGAGTATGCTGATAAACCTGATAATCAACTCAATAAAATACACGCCTGTTGGGGGAAAGATCATTATCAGGACCGGCGCCACAAGGGGTTCACATCTTTTACTTGTGTCTATCTCCGATACCGGTATCGGTATCCCCGAAAAAGACCTCCCCCATATCTTTGAGGATTTTTACAGGGCTGAAAATGTTGAGCAGCTTGAAAAAGATGGAAGCGGACTTGGGTTATCAATGGTTAAGCAGATCGTAGAGGTACACGGAGGAACAATCGATGTAAAAAGTGAAGTTGGAAAGGGAAGCGTTTTTATGCTGACATTTCCGCTCTACAGCTGAAAAGCAGAGTAAAATCCTGTTTTGTGGAGAGCACAAAAACTACGGAGGGTAAATATATGGGTACAAAAGCGCAGATACTTATTATAGAAGATGACGTGGATACGTCAGAAGCGATGAAATTAACTCTGGAATCTCAGGATTACACAGTTTTAACAGCTGACAACCCCAGGGACGGTATTGAAAAAGCCAGGGCAGAAAAACCGGATATTATAATTCTTGACGTGATGTTCGGAAGAACGGAAAAGGCGGTTGGTTTTGATTACGCGATCGAAATTAAAAAGGACAAAACACTTGCACAGATTCCTATTTTAATGGTCACGGCCGTTAATATCAGGTACCCGAACTTCGGGTTCTCACCCCAGGCCGATGGTGACTATCTGCCGGTCGATGAATTCATAAACAAACCGGCCGCTCCGGATGACCTTATCTCAAAAGTAAAATCCCTTCTGAAACAAAAAACCAGCAAATGGGCTAACTGGATAGATGAAATCGAATGA
>DRHN01000423.1 GCA_011049595.1 Spirochaetota bacterium
ATCATCAAGGACCCGTCAGGGAAACCCGACATGGCGTTTTTATATTCGATGGAAGAGCCCGGGGCGTTCACCCGGTATTCAAAGGAGTATTTTCAGGAGCTTGTGAGCACTCTATACAAAAAGGAATAGGTACAATCATGGCGGCAAATGCCATTGACAAAGACGGCTGGCTGCATACTGGTGACAAAGGTACAACCTATGAAGAGAGTTATCTCCTAATAACCGGGAGAATAAAGGAGATAATTGTCACATCTACGGGAAGAATATCGCACCGGTACTCATAGAAACAGCGATCATGAGCTGCAATTACATCACCTGGGCCATGCTCTACCGTGATAAGAAAAATTATATTACTGCCTTGATCCAGCTGGACAGAGACCTTGTAGAGAACTATGCTGAGGAGCGAAAATATCCTGATATCTGGCTATATTCCTCTTCCCTCAAACTTGATTTTAAAATTATCCTCACTACTGTCATTATTGCTTATTATCAAACGTGCCTTTTTCGTACCGCTGCTTAAAGGTGCAAAAGATATATTAAAAGTTGTGCTTCCGGATTCAGAAACAATAAAAGATGTCCCGCTGACATCCAGGAGGAAGTGTTCTATATCTTTGGACAACAATATGCTTCCTATTACCAGGTCCGCATTACCTGTATTATAAATCGTAAAAGTGACCGACGCGCTTGACCCGTTTACAGATATATCACCAAAATTGTACAACCTATTTGGAATAGAATAATATGTTGGACCCTGATACACATCCATTTCCGGTTCATTTATGCTAAACGCCGTACCCGTTACCGTAAAGGAAAAGTCTTCAGAAGCGAAATCAGGATCATCGCTCGCTATTGCGATAACAGTCGACTTGCCACCAACCTCTAACGTGTTGAAGGTTACATCGAAGGTTTGGGCAGAAGAGGATCCTGGCAGGATTGGCGATGTAAAAGCGCTCGATGATACTGCGAACTCTTCCGGAATCCCTGAAACTGGCTGGTTTATTGTCAGGTTAACACCGCCTGTATTTTCGACAGTAAAAGTTTTGGTTACCGGAAAACTCAGCATTTCGACGTCGCCAAAATCATAGACACCCTCCCCGGCTGGGATAACATCATAAACTAAATCAGTCTGTCTGACAGTGATATCCTGAACCATTGAGTTCGACCTGGTACCAACTACGTTGAAAGTGTACGGGTCTTCATCTGGATCGGTACCGTTTGTGTCGATCGAAATCAAAGCTGAAACCAGCCCGGCTGACCCGGGCTGAAGTGATATTTCAAAAAAGGTTCCCTCCCCGTCGGAAAGAGTGCTTACAAGCGGGCCTGTTATGGAAAATATCAATGCATTGTTAGAAGAAACATTGTTTATTGTCAGGTCGCCTGTACCCGCATTGCTGATAATAAACCTGTGTGTTTTTGAATCAAATATATACACGGTGCCGTAATCAAAAGTTTCCTGACCGGAGATGCTGAGAAGGTCCGCGCTATCGTTCTCCGGTGCTACGTTGATATCAGCTACAACGGCTGATGAACCAATTCCGGAAACCGTAAATGTATAGATCCCCCTCCCTGAGTCAGGGTCATTACTTTCGATCGTTAGCGTGGATGATTTGGACCCATCGGAAAGAGGGGCGAAACTTATATCCACCGTTGTGCTGTTTCCCGCTTCAATGTCGTAGGCTGTTTTAGTGTCATCAAGGGTAAAATCAGCCTGGTCGGTTGAATTGATGCTGATGTCAAAAATCGTCAGAGGACTGTCCCCGTTATTCTCAATGGTGAACCTTGCGGGTAAACTCAATTCATTGGTCTCGATATTACCGAAACTAATTGAACCGGACGCGTCAGGGACAGAAATGTCTTTCAGTCTTACGGAAATTTCGGGTCCAGTATTTGCCGAACCAATGCTTTCTCCAAAAATCGGAAACTCATACGTGTCATTTTCGGGATCATTGCTTTTTATTACGACTGTAGCATAATAATTACTCACACCGTACGGCTGGAAGCTAACCTTGAAGGTGGTCGCGCCCCCGATTTCAACAACCGACGACATTTGTAAAAGGTCCAGATTAAACTGATCCGAGAACTCCCCGCTGATAATCAGGCCCGTAATAACTAATTCCAGGTTCCCGTTGTTTTCTATTGTCACTGTTATTTCTTCAGATGTAAACACCGGTATTGCCCCAAAAGATAATCCGGAGCTGCTGCCGGGGAACAGTATATTCATGTCCGGATCGAATGTATCAATGTCCGGATCGAATGTATCAATGTCCGGATTGAATGTATCGTTTGCTAACTGAAAAAGGTTTTCACGGGACAAGCACGATGTTAAAAATACCAGGGCTACTGTGATTGAAACGAGGATAATTGAATTTTTTTTCATTACTTTTTCTCATTTAAAAATGTGATTCCGGATTTAAAGTTTTGCGCTCAAAAGGGATAAATACAAATTTACATTTACGAATGAATAAAAACGTTTTTACATTATTACTTTTTAATCAGATCAAATCCGGGTATAACTTGTAATATACCACAGTTTAAACATATTTCCAGTGTTGTACTTCAAAACAATAAATAAATTAATATGCTTTAATAACTAAAACTTTCCGGCGGGCCCCTGTTTGATTGACACCGGACGGCATTTTAAAACAGATAGAATAACAAATAAAAGCTTGACTTACCGAATATAGCGTGGTAATAAAGTGTGATAATCTTCAGGAACCAGCCTGATCTCAGGGTGATATGAGCCTCAAGCGCTCTGTCCTGCCAGGTGTCGAAAGGAGGAAACATGCCGGTAAAGATAAACAAGCCCACGATCGTAAAAGCAGCCGGAAATAAGCCGAAAGTCATCGAAGAATATATAGGGCGTTTAAATTCAGGGTCTGAAAAGTTGAGCATCGCGCGAATGCAAAGCCCGGGGGGTTGGAGGGAGCCTGGACAAAAGCCGGAATTTGACGAATACACTCTAGTGTTAAAAGGTGTGCTGAGGGTGAAATCGTTAAAGGGCATCCTTGATGTGCACGCCGGCGAGGCAGTAATCGCTCATGCCGGAGAATGGGTCCAATACAGCACACCTGGTGGAGGAGGGGCGGAGTATGTCGCCGTGTGTATGCCTGCTTTTTCTCCGTATACAGTACATCGAGACGGGATGATCGAGGATACTCAGGAGATCATTTGTTGAAAAAACTTCACATGAAGAAACTTCTCTTGAAGAATCTTTCCCTGAAGAGATTTTACCCGAGAAAACTCCCACCACTTTTGCTTCATAAAAAATACAGCCATGCCTCTTTGTTCGTACCTGAAAACTTGCTGCGGGAAGCTAAAAGGCAGAAAAATATCTCTGATGGACAAATCCCCTCTATTTGCATTCTTGACCCGGACGGGGATATTGTCCGAAACTTGCTGGCCGCGGACAGAGTCGCTTTAAATCCCTTCTGGGCCTGTTACCACACGCAACTATATAATTTTGAAAAGGACGGGATTGATTTTGGGATCATAGGCTGTGCAGTGGGTGCCTCATTTGCCGTGCTGGTTGCTGAAGAATTGTTTGTCTCGGGCTGTCGTCTGCTGATCAGCGTAACTTCATCCGGGCAGGTGAAACCCGCGCGGAAACCGCCTTTTTTTGTTTTGATCGAGCGCGCGCTAAGGGACGAAGGGACAAGCTGCCATTATTTGCCTCCATCTGATTATGCTGCTGCTGACAACGATTTGTTAAAACTTTTCATAAATGCTTTTTCTAAATTATCCATACCCGTATACCACGGTGCCACCTGGACAACGGATGCGCCATTCCGCGAAACAAAACCCGCACTCGAATATGCAATTTCTGAAAATATCCTGGCCGTTGAAATGGAAGCGGCGGCCCTGTATGCTTTTGCCGAAGCCCGGCACAGGTCTGTAATATGTTTTGCCCATGTGACCAATCAGATGGGAAATATTGAAGGCGACTTCGAAAAAGGAGAAGCTGACGGCAGCCGCGACGCGCTGGAATTAATTACAACTGTATCGAAAGCGTGGCTCCAGGTTTAGCGATGAGACCGAATAACTTAGGAAAACAGTCGGGACCGGCAGCCGATTGAAACGGGCGCATGGCCGGCCGAAAGCCGATGAAACGTTTAGTCCCGGAGAGAGGAAATGAAGTTAAAAGGCAAGGTAGCGATCATTTCGGGCGCCGGCAGCGGGATATGTAAAGCCATAGCGCTCTCACTCGCGGAGGAAGAATGCAAACTTGTAATTTGCTCTAATGCGCGGTCCGAACTTGATTCAACTCAAGCCGTGGTCAGGAAAATGGGCGCGGAAGTATTGTCGATCTGTCTGGATCTGGGTGAAATTGAGTCTAATGATCATCTGATCAAAGAGACTCTCGATCGTTTCGGAACCATCGATATTTTGATAAACGGCGCTGCTGTCTGTTATCAGCAGCCTTTTTTAACCCATGATATTGAAAAATGGGACAAAACGATGGATATAAACCTCCGGTCATACTTTATATTAAGCCGATCGGCTTTGAATATCATGAAAGACAAGCACGACGGCTACATTATCAATATTTCTTCAACAGCAGTTCAGGGCCCGAGAGAGGATTTTTCCGCATACAGTGTTTCAAAATTCGGCGTGGCCGGGCTTTCGAAAATAATTTACGACGCGTCCGTAAAACATGACATGGGGGTGAGAGTGAGTACTGTGTACCCGGGTATAACAGATACTGCCATGGTTCGCGGGCTCGACCTGGGGTTTGAGCCAAAAAGTATGGCCGAACCTGAAGACATAGCCGGGCCCGTTGTATTCCTGTTAAAAACAAATAAAAAGGTTATAATAAAAGAAATAATAATTGAAAACAACTGGTAGCAAGCTTCGATCCAACCGGTTGTGCAATTGAGACAGCGGTTTTCTATATATTTCTTCCAAGATTAAACCCTGCCAGGATTGCGTCGTGGATCTTTCCGGCTGTTCTACAGTCCCCGATCTTGTATAATTCCCGGACCTTGCCGTGCAATGTTCGGTAAAGTCCATTTTCAGGTTTTTGGCCAACAGCCAGCACGACAGTATCACACCGAAGGGTCCTCTCCTTTCCTTTACAATAAATATCCTGATTTTCCGAGCGGTCCGCAACGGCAGTTTGTGTGATTATTACACCCCCGTCCGTAATCTTTTCAACATTAATGTTCGTGAGTGTGATTACATTGGCTTCCCCCATTAAGCCCATCAGGTAATTACGGTTGGTGTAGAACACCGGATGTGCGAGCATCAGGTCATTCAGCTTTTCGAGCAGCGTCACATTTTTCCCGTTGTCGGCAAGCCACAAAGCGGTTTCACAGCCCTCCAAACCGCCTCCGATAACAATAACTTCATCACCTATTTCAGCTTTACCCAGAAGCGTGTCTCCCACAGTAACAACATTCTTTCCATCGACCCCCTTTATATCAGGAATAATGAAGCCGGATCCTGTGGCTAAAACTACGATATCGGCAGCTTTAAGCTCCGATATGGTCGGACCTGTGACTTCCATATTGAGTTTGATATCAATTTTTAACCGTTCCATTTGTACCCTGTACCAGTCTAACAACCTCTTCACATCGTATTTGAAATCGGGAATCGACCCTTCCCTCAAATGACCTCCAAGCGACCCATCTTTCTCATACAGAGTGACCCTGTGCCCTCTCAGCATCGCGACCCTGGCCGTCTCCATCCCGGCCGGACCTCCGCCGATAACGATTATACTTTTCGGTCTTACTGCAGGCAAAAGCCCGTAATAAAGCTCCCTTCCGCAGGCCGGGTTAACGGAGCAGCTTAAACCCCTTGCAAGGTTTATGACATGACCGAAACACCCATCGTGGCAGCCTATACACGGCCTTATGTCATCCGGATCTCCTTTTTCGAGCTTTTTTGGAAAATCGGGATCAGACAGCAACGCCCTGCCGACGGCAACGATATCAGCCAGCCCTTCCTTTATTACTTTTTCCGCGACCTCCGGCAACCCCAGCCTGCTCGCGGTAATTATCGGGACTTTGACTACATCTTTGACACCCTTTATATAGTCTAAATGCGGACCGTGGCCCATATATATTGGCGGATGCGCCCAGAACCACGCGTCGTAGCAGCCGGCATCAAGATGGAAACCGTCATAGCCCTCTTCTTCCAGGCGCTTTATTATTCTGTGGGTATCGTCAATGTCGCGACCTTTTTCTTCATACCCTTTGGCCCTCATGGCCCCCACTCTTAGATCTTTTAAAAAATGTTTTATACCCAGTCTGAAAGTGACCGGGAAATCGTCCCCCAGGGTGCCCTTTATGACATGCAGAATATTAATAGGAAGTCTCAATCTATTTTCAAAGCTTCCGCCGTACTCGTCAGTCCTTCTGTTATAAAAGGGTGTAATAAACTGGTCGAGAAGATATCCTTCGTGACTGTGGACCTCGATGCCGTCTATTCCCGTAACAGCCACCATTTCAGCCGCCGGCTTGTAGGAATTTATTATTTTTTTTACTTCTTCATTTGTTAGGGGTCTGCATATTATACCCGGGTCCCAAACCGAAGGCAGAGCCGATGAGCTGATAGGCTTTAGCCCCATGGCAAGCTGCGACGGCATCAAATTCCTGCCCGTCCCCGGGGTTAACTGGATAAATACCTTGCAGTCATAGGTGTGGCACATGTCGACCATCTCACTCAACGCAGTCAGCCCTTCAGGCCTCAGCTCCGGCCAGCCCGGCTGCTCAACATCATGTGGTACCTTAAAACCGCTTGTAATTATTTGGCCCACACCACCTCTTGCCCTTCGGGCGTAGTATTCGACCCCGTCACGTGTCATTGACTGTAACTGGTGATTATACAGGGGCATTCCGAAAAGCACGATCGGCGCCATGGCTATTCGGTTTTTAATAGTCAGTTTTCCGATTGTTACGGGTTGAAACAAATTTTCAAACTCTTTCATATTACTCCTCCTTTTTTTGATCTTTTAAATCATGCTTCCGTTAATCGATTACTGTCCAACACCCGCTTCACTCGGCAAATTAGATATAAATTCATTGTTGGCGTTGAGCATTAGACCTTTGTCAATGTTTAAGGCTATGTTGGCGCCGTCAGTGACCGCGCCCCGCAGATTCCTCACCCGCTTCTGGTCCCCTATCTTGACCACTTTTACCCCGGCACCAACCAGCTCATTGTAAAAACCGTCATCAGCCGCCACCGACGCCAGAACGATTGTGTCGCCCTTCAAAGTCGATCTCCGGAACCCGCTGTCCATTATTATCACTTCGCCGCTGTCCATTATTTCGAGAACAGTCGAGCCGGGTATGATAGTCACGGGCTGAGCAAAGGTTTTTGTTTTAAGGCATTCACCGTTGCCTCCGGCAAACCTTTCAGAACGTCAGCCGCGGGAGTGGTATTGAACCTGACATCGATATCCATTTTTTTTATCTGTCTTCTGATCCAGTCCGCGTACCACCGCATTTTACTTTTGCCCGGTACCGTGCAGCACAGAAGGATGGCGCATCGCATCTCTCTTTTAATCATAAGGGATTCATGCCAGCACCCGATGAGGCATGAGATGCATTTCCTGATTTCATCCTTCTGCCCGGTCTTTGCCTTGTTGCCCCAGTAAGGATCCGCGATAAGCTGCCTGGACAGGC
>DRHN01000424.1 GCA_011049595.1 Spirochaetota bacterium
ATACTGCCATGCTCCCAGAGTTATCACACTTATTTCAAGATCTGTTTTCCCCAGTTTTCTGTACTCCATCCGGTATTCTCTCTCCTTAATGTAATTCTCTTAAAATTCTCTTAATCTCCCGCTGTCTCCATCTTATTACAGGGCCAACGTGTAATTTTTTTTTCAACCATACTACAAAAATCAGGATTGTCTGTCAAGACAAATGTTTCTCCGTCGGGTTTCTCTGTAGATCGGTCTTACAGCACCCTTTTCCCACACCACGTAATATTATATACCTGTTCCCCTGCCCCTGGCACCGCCGTCAATAGTAAAAATTTGCCCTGAAATATAATCTGATGCGCCCGAGGCAAGAAAGAGCGCCAGCAGGGCCACTTCCCGGGGTTCACCCAGCCTCCCTAAAGGGATCAGGTCAAGTGTAGCCTCGATCAGGCCCGGCTCTTTCTCAAACGGTTCTATCATCCCGGTCTTTATCATCCCCGGGGCGATCGCGTTCACTGTTATGCCGAACTGCCCCCACTCGGAAGCAAGACAGCGCGTAAGAGAGTTAAGCCCCGCTTTGCTCACACAATACCCGGCCAAAAAATTTTGGCCTTCTTCACTTGCTGTCGAACTTGTAATAACGACTTTACCCTTTCTGTGTTTCATCATGTGGGGCCCGACAGCCCGTGCGAAATAAAAGGCAGCCGTTAAATTTGTATCGAGAATTGTGCGCCAGTCCTCCGGACTCAGGGGTTTATCCCAATTGCCGTCAGTCAGCTCCCAGCCTGTAATTTTCTGGTCCGGTGAAACCGCCACCGGTTTTGCCAGAAACATTCCGGCATTGCTGCACAGGATATCTATCCTGCCAAATTCGGAAAGGACCTCATCTACACATTTTGTAACCTGATCATCTTTGGATACGTCGAGCGGCATAGCTAAAGCTTTGCGGCCGAGTCCGGTTATTTCATGGGCTGTCTCTTGAACCTGTTCGGCGGTCCGGGCAACAACCGCTACATCGGCCCCGGCTTCAGCGAGCAATAAAGCAATAGCCCGTCCTATACCCCTGCCCGCACCCGTTACAATCGCGGATTTACCCTCAACGCGAAAATCATCAAGCATTCTTTTTACCCCCATCACGATCTGATGATGACAATCCAATTACGCTTTTGTCTTATCTTTTTATAACCAGGGAAGCATATCAGAAGACCGATAAAAAAGCAACAATTTTTAAAATAAGTTATACAAACTAAATTTAAAGGCAAACAATTTTATTGACAACTAATTTCAATTGATCTACTTTCGAAATAAATTAAGCAGGAAAAAATAAAAAATTGGCGGCGAACATGGGAAAAGAAAAAGCGGTCGTAGAAAAAGCGGCAATGTCGGATGGGGGGCATATAATAACGGGGGCACAGAGCATTTTCGAGGCCCCTGATCCTGAAAAAGCAAGATTCGATCTGAATGAAAATATATTCGGACCTTCGCCAAAAGTAAAAGCTGCTATTAAGAACTTTGTCGATGATGTTGGAGTGCAGTGGTACAACGCGTGGATGCGGAAACAGTGCGCGGAGGTAATCGCAGATTACGCGGAAGTAAAAACTAAAAATGTATTTGTGTGCAACGGCTCCGCGGAGACCCTTGTCGTAATAGCGGAGGTCTTTCTCGAACCCGGGGACGAACTATTGACATTTTATCCCACCTACCGGGTGCTGCTCAACTACTCAAAAATATACGGCTCAAATATCGTCAAAGTACACCATGAAAAAGATTTTAACGCGGATAATCTCCCCCGAAAAATAATCGATAAGATAAGCCTTAAAACAAAAATCATATACATGGTCAACCCGACTTCATTCGGGGCCCGGGTCCCGCGGGACGAAATTATCGCGGTCCTGGAAAAATCCCAGGAGCCCCCGAACCCGCTGGTAGTAGTCGACGAGGCGTATTACGACTGCGCGACCTACCCTTTCAGCAATAAAACGGTTGCAGATCTACTGGAAAAATATGATAATTTGATCGTGACGAGGACCTTCTCAAAAAGCTTCGCGCTCGCGGGGCTGAGAATTGGATACGCGATCTCAAGCCGGCACAATACGGAATCCTTCAATAAATTATTCTCCCCTCTGGGTGTAAGCTCGATCGCTTATGTAGGGGCGATGGCCGCTCTTGGAGACCCTGGTTATTACGAAGAAGTACGGCGCAAGGTAGAGTCAAACAAGGCATACCTCGCTGAAGAGCTGGTCAGGATGGGTATCGAAGTTTTTCCTTCTTATACCAATTTCTTCCTGGCAAAGTTTTCCGAAGGAATATTAAATGACAATGACAACAGGAAGGGCGTGTGGACACGCCTTGTTAAAGAGGGTATTTACATAAGAAACAAGAGCGTTATGTATTCAGACAGCAATTTATGTCAGGATATGGTGCGTATCACGGTCGGCGAAAGGGATGATTGTGAAAGATTAATTGATAAACTGGAAAAGATATTAAAAGATTTTTAATTTAAAAATACTTTAACCAATGTCTGGAGGCTAATATGCGCGTACTTGCAATCGGTGCACATCCCGATGATGTAGAATTTCAAATCGGCGGCACGCTGGCTAAATATTCAAAACAGGGTTCCGAAATTTACATAGCTGTGGCCACAAACGGCAATATCGGCTCCTTCAGGATGAGCAAAGAAGAGATCGCGGAAGTGAGACATAAAGAAGCCCGTAAAGCCGCGGACCTGATCGGAGCTCATCTTATATGGATGAATTTTGAGGATGAGTTTCTCATAGATACCCCGAAATCGAGATTAAAGTTTATCGATACAGTCAGGATCGCGAAGCCGGATATTGTTTTCGCCCATGAACCCTATAACGATTACAACCCCGACCACGATATGGTAGGCTATCTTGCTTTTATTGCAAGAATAAATGCTGCTATTAAACTGATCGAAACCGATAACCCGCCAATTCAAAAAGTACCGGCACTGTTTTATTATTCCACCCTGACTTTCGGAAATTTTATACCTGAATATTATGTCGACATAACCGACGCTTTTGAGCTTAAAAAGAAAATGTTCCTTTGCCATGACAGCCAGCAGGGAGACTGGTGCAAAGATGCTTTCGGGGTTAAATACCTGGATATGCTCGAATCTCAAGCCAGACTGGCAGCATCACAGGCAGGGACCCCGGGATGCGAGTACGCGGAAGTTTTAAAGCTATGCAAGAGCTGGCCTACTATTGCCGGGGCTTATAAATTACTGCCATAGTATGGTAGATATTTAAAAACCATGAAAATTCTCGTTGCCGAAGATGATGTTGGAACTGCGCAAAAAGCTCTTTTGACGATCGGGATCAAAGGTATACAAACCGGCAGCGATGATTATATGGTCAAACCGTTTACGCGATAAGATAAATCGACCGTTCAAAAACAAACTTATACATACTTTCCGGGGAGTTGGTATGCTGCTTAAAACATTCAACACGGGCGGCTGAGGTCAACTGGAACTTATGAAAATTACAATTGATTAGATTTATGCCCGATGGATGCAAGTCGTCGACTAGATTCCCCGGCCGCCTGATCCAGACCTATTAAACCGGTTGGGATAGCACTTGCATTTTGTTGGACCCATCGAAGACAGGATTTTATAAAAGTTAAGAGCAGCTGGCCCGAACTTAAAGCCTTGGCAGGGGAGTGGGTGGAGAGAATTGGGAATGTGTTTCACCTGAATCATAAGAGGTTGGCCCACAGGGGAAGCTCTGCAGGGTTTGGGAAAGCGGATCAGGAGTTACGAAAAGCAATTGCCAAAGGTCTTTCTTTATGATTAATCGATTATAAAACACGTTCCCTTGAAGTCATTTTTATTCTCCCTTCGAAATAATTTTTTATTTACACACATTGTCATCTACAGGCCATCTATGAGCCGGCCAGTATAGACCCCCTGACATGACAACATTTTTAGGGAGCTTTCCGGTTTTTACTTATTGCCAAGCAGGAGTAAAGTAATGTGATGCGGGAGTTGATATCTTGCCAGGAAATACCGGATATTTCTTTTTCGTCAGCCCAATTCATAACAATTATCCATTGTTTGACCCCATGCCCCCACAGGATGCCACGGTCCTGTCTGAATGCACTGAGAACCACAGGTAAGGTGGCGCTAAACCTGTTTGTCAATATCGACGCGTACAAAAATTCCGTCCAGGTTAGATAAACTAAGAATAATGCTGTAGCAATTATTCCGTTGAAGGCCAGCGGTAGTGCCACGCGAAATATTACCGTACTTCTGTTCCCCCCATCGATAAATATAGATTCTTCAAGTTCTTTTGGAATAGTATCAAAAAAGCACTTCATCATCCAGAAGAGTGGCACTGATATCACGATTGGAGGCATCATTCTGATCGACAGTATCCATATGCCCGTATCCTTACTACTCTCTGTTATACTATATTAGCAGCCCGATTCATCCAAAGGTTCCTGGCCAAAAAACATCACGGTAATGGGTTTATATCAAGGAGTTTGTAAAAAACAGTTGATGAGATCTATATACTTGCGTTCATCCCGCCTTCGACGAGTAGTATTTCACCATGAATCATAGAAGCGGCGTCCGATGCCAGGAAAAGAACTACATCAGCAATCTCTCCGGGCTGAGCAAATTTACCAAGCGGTATCCTGTCCAGTAGCGGCAATATTACAACCTGATCTTGCTAATTGGAGGGCTATCTCGCGTCCAAGTCCTTTTGTGGCACCAGTAACTAACGCGTTCTGGTTTGTGAAATCAAATGTGACCATGCCCATTTTTTTCTCCCGCTGTTTATATATCCTTTAACACAATTTGTGTTTTAATACTGCCTGGATTCATCTTTGCGGCATGTTCAAATGCCTTAATACCTTCTTTAAAATCAAAAGATTCTGTTATTAATGATTTTAAATTGATTTTACCGGCTCCCATTAAAGCAAGTGCACGG
>DRHN01000425.1 GCA_011049595.1 Spirochaetota bacterium
GGGGCACAGGCTTCAGCTGTTGAGCAAAGTTCATCAAACATGGTCCAGGTGAAGGAATCGATCGATGTTGTTTCTAAAACGCTTACACAGGTATCCGATATTTCAAATGAATCGGTTCAAAAATCCACCGAAGGTGCGCAGTCAGTCAACAAAGTCATAGAGGCTATCAATTTAATCTCCGAAAGTTCCGATAAGATCGCGGGGATAATAAATGTGATCTCGGATATAGCTGATCAGACGAACCTGCTGGCGTTGAACGCTTCGATCGAGGCAGCAAGGGCGGGTGAGCATGGACGGGGTTTTGCGGTTGTGGCTGACGAAGTGAGCAAGCTGGCAGACCGGAGCGCGTCATCGACCAAAGAGATAGTGGCTTTGATAAAGGAAAGCGAAAAGAACGTCAAGGAAGGGGTTCAAACAGCGCAGTCCTCCGGCCAGGGGATGGAAGAGATAATGTCAGGGGCCCAGGGGTCTGCGGACATGGTCAATGAACTGACTGCTGCCATTGAACAGCAGATAAACGCGGTAAAGGAAATGGCAGGGGCGCTTGAGAATATCAATGAGATGAGCCAGAGCATATCTGCCGCGACGGAGGAGCAGACGACGAACGCGAAACAGGTATCCCAGGCCATTGAGAATGTGAATGAACTGACCCAGCAGGCGGCATCGGCAACCGAAGAGATGTCATCAACTTCAAAGGAAGTGTCGACATCGGCGCAGGAGCTGGCAGCGGCGGCAGAACAGCTGTCGAGTATGTCGGACCACCTGGAAGAAATAATATCGCAGTTCAAAATTGATGAGAGAGAGAGACAGAAAAGAAAACGTCTTCCGGGACCTGATGCAAGTGAGAAAAAGAGGCATAAAAAAAGGTACGTGAGCAATCAGGAAGAGGATGAAGAAGAGGTCACAGAAATAACTTTGAAGAAAGATAGTGCTGCCTGATAAGTTGAATTGATAAGATAGTAAATAACGCCCGGCCGGGTAAGGACTGTGCCGGGCGTTTTTTAAATCCCCGATTTACGTATAAAATATTTCCGATCGCCCAAAACATGAGTAAGGTTTTTCGAAGGGGAAAATCAGGTATTTTCCCTTGAAAATGCAATAAAGAATAACTTATAATTATAATTATAGTAGGCGCAAATTAGCTGGTCCGGTTTTCTTTTTATTGTTTTGAAAATTATAATGGAGGTGAAAAATAAGTATTTCTATCATAAAAATGATCAAACTTTAATAAAGGACATTTCTTATGGCAGTAAGTACAAACGCGGTGCATTTATCGAGCCCGGGCTTCAACAAAGTAGAATTAAAAAATAATGAAGAAAAAGTTACTTACAACGCCGTAAAACATGAAATCGCCATTGCATTTTCTGAAAACCGCGGTTTTCCATTCTTCCTCAATAAAAAAATCGTATCTCAACTGCGTGCAGGTGCCAAACCTGAATCATTTAATCCTCTTTATAGAAAAATTAAAAATGAAATTTTTTCAGCTATCTGTAAAAACAATGAACCGGTAAGAAATAATATCAGCAAAATTGCGCCTCTTTCCTCAATTATCGTAAACGCGGTTTCCTGTGTGCATAAAGCGCTTGCGGAGATCGGTCACTCGTATCTTCCTGACCGCCGTTTTGTGCTGATCAAAGAAAAACCCTGCCATCCGGCTATCTGCAATAATCCTGATAAAACCCCTGTCATCTCTCACATAGGGCTTGGGCCCAGTTGGATCACGGTACCAACGATATATTTGGGGTTGAACATATTCAACGCGCTCATTCTTGAACGTAATGAGCAGAAAGAAAAAGAAACCAGGCTGTTTGATGCGTTTAAATCCCTTCTGGTCGCAGAGGAGACAGCAATAGAAACCGGGTTTTCTCACTTTAAAACAGCTGAACCTGAGTTAAACAAAGACATAGATCTCCTGATTGACGAAATAAGACGTGTTTCAAACCCTGCTGAATCCCCGGGACCGGAGAAAATTCTCAGTTTCAGGGAGGAGAGCCGCGGGAAATATCTCAGGCTTCTGGACGCGCGTGCTCCTTCGGATGAAACAGAGTTTGATCATGAAAAAAACCTCGCGGCGATCAGGGCACTTACGCGCCTGGCGCGCAGGTATAAAAAGGGAGATAACCTCCAGCCTTTCCGTGAAATAGTGCGCCTCCTTGTTGCCGCGTGCGGGCATGATATTCATGAGGTGCGTGACCGGGCGAATGTTACTCTCGAAAGGCTGATGGCCCCGAAAGAGTTTGACGCTCCCCTTGCGGCCCAATTTATTAATCTTAAACTCTTTGAGAGCCACCGTTTCGAGTTCGACATTCCCCCGGTTAAATACGGATATTTTTTAAGGTTGTACCGGAACCGGCTCTCTCATGATTTCGTTTTAGAAAAAGAGCTTGATTACA
>DRHN01000426.1 GCA_011049595.1 Spirochaetota bacterium
CATCCACGACCATCAGCTCAACAGCACCGGTAAATATTGCAAGCTCCTGCTGTAAAATGCTGCCGGCAATAGGTATTCCGTGCCGCATGAGGATCTCATTTGCCGTACAGCAGATCCCGCCGATGTTTATTCCTTTAGCCCCTTTTTCTTTTGCTTTTTTTATGAGTTTCTCATCCATTGATACAACGGCAATAATATCAGACAGGGCAGGCTCATGTCCGTGTACAATTACATTGACATACTCCGAGTCGATAACCCCCAGATTCGCGAACGACCTCAAAGGGTTCGGCTGCCCGAAAAGGACATCCTGCAGTTCAGTCGCGATCATCGATCCGCCCCAACCATCTGCAAGCGCAGTACGCATACCGTGCCGGACTATGTTCTTATAATCCGTGTCGACTCCCATGGTTGTCCGGTGCATCACTTCCACAACTTCTCTGTCAATCGCCCGGGGCATTATTCCCAGCTCTCTCCACAATTTTACGCGTTTAGGAGGCGCAGTTGATGCCATTTTTACTTCACCTTTCGCCCTGCCAAACTCTTCAAGCGCAGCGAGAGCAACATCACCCGATATTTCTTTTATATCCCTCCCATCGGTTTTTACTCCATATATCTCAGCAATCCTCTTTAATTTATCTTCATTTTTTATCCGGTAATCAGCGTTTTGATCTTCTGATACCATGAGAAGCGTGTTCGCTACATCCCGGCCGTGGTCTGAATGCGCGGCTGTTCCCCCCGCGATCATCCTGACAAGATTCCTTGCGGCAATTGTGTCGGCGTTGGCACCGCATACCCCTTCGGAGGGCCCATTCCCGAACGGGTCTATTTTACAGGGTCCCATACTGCAGATCTTGCAACATATGCCAAGTGTCCCGAAACCGCACTGGGGCTGCATCATTTCATACCTGTCCCAGACTGTTTCCAAGTTCTCTTCTGATGCTTTTTTCACCATAACCTGCGATGCTTTATCAGCGTGAGGCAATTTTTTTGCCATTCTATGCTACCTCCGTATAATGTTTAAGTGATAATGTAAAAATTAAGTACTTAACTTTCTTTATTAAATTATAAAAATATTTGCCGTACAATTCCACACAATTAAGTTCAATGTTTTATACTGTTTAATTTCTCGTAGATATTTTCTATCGGGGCCAGATTTTCCGGATCGATATCCATAAGAGATATCATATTCAGACTTATCTTTTTTATTACCTCAGATTGATCGATGAACCCTAATACATTCATCGATTTCAGGTTATCTCTTATGAATATTTTTTCTTCCGGTATCCGGATCTTATTTCCAACCACATGCAGGTTTTTTATACCAATATCTTTTGATAGCTTGTTTATTCTAAACGCAGTCTCAATACTCGTAAGGTTTGGTTCTACCAGGACTATCATATGGTCTACACCGATCGCTGTTCCTCTGCCAAGGTGTTCTATACCGGCTTCCATGTCCAAAAGCACCCATTCATCCGTTGCCACAATTAAGTAAGAAAGAAGGTTTTTTAAAAATGCATTTTCCGGGCATGCGCACCCTCCTCCTCCCTTTTTAATTGTACCCATTATAATTAATTTTAAATCATTATAATTCGTGCAGTATTTGTCCGGGATGTCATCCACCTTTGGGTTCATTTTAAACAGGGGGGCCGGGGTTCCAGGAATCACCCCCGTCCTTTCTGCAATTAGTTCTTTTAGTTCAGAAATTGGTTTTTTTTGGATTTCTGGAGGAACACCGATTACGGTTGCTAAATTCATGTCCGGATCGGCATCGATCAGCAATACATTTTTACCTTTATCCTTCAATAATCGAGCAAACAGAGCTGTAAAGGATGTTTTCCCAACGCCCCCCTTGCCGGTTACGGCGAGCTTCATACTTCTATCCTGATTGGAACAATGTTTCTGTACCCTATCGGTACGTTGAATTAATTAAAATATTAACAATCTATTTTTTTATCATTTTAAAATCATTATAAATTTAATACCATTACAAAAATAAAACAACATCAATTAACGTGTGAGAATTAAATTGAAAGAAATAAAGCAGTGTCGGGCCTTTGGGATTTTCAACTTCTTTATTCGGAAAGTGTGAAAATTGTTTCACCTTGTCATAAACCTATGTTTATCCAAAAGCGGAATGTAAGTACCCATAAAATAATAAATCGGTTAGTGATAGTGAAGCTATTTGTTGTATGATTTTTTTATGCGGGAAAGAAAAAGTCGGTGGTTCATCTGATTTATTTATTGTGCTTCAATGTATTACAGTGCAGCAGTCAATTTTGTGATTAATAACTCATATCTTTCTTTTTCTTGATTTCCTTTATCTCGAGAAGTTCCGGAGTTGTTTCAGGTCTTATCAAGCTTATTTTTCCCTCGATAAGGTACGCTTTGCCATTTTTAATTTTATCCTGTAGATCATTATCCTTAATTTTACTTTTAACTTCACTGATATCTTCAGCAATCCCGAATAATTTATGATCGCTGTTTTCCTTAACTAAAATTAAGTACATTAAACAACCTCCTTGTCATCTTTTTCATATTGAGAGTATCGGCGGCCTTAATAATTTTTTAAACTGTTAAGATGTTCAAGTAGTCAGGAACGATCAATTTTCCAAATAATCTTTTAATTTTTTGCTTCTTGTCGGATGCATCAACCTTCTTAAAGCCTTCGCTTCAATCTGTCTGATCCTCTCTCTTGTGACATTAAACACATATCCAACCTCTTCCAGAGTGTGTGAATAGCCGTCATCGAGTCCAAATCTCATCCTGAGGACCTTCTGCTCTTTCTCCGGAAGAGTATCCAGAACTTCGTATATTAGCTCCTGAAGGAGTGAATATGATGTTTTTGATGCTGGATTGTCGGATTCCCTGTCTTCAATAAAATCCCCTAAAAGAGTCTCGTCATCATCACCTATAGGAGTTTCAAGAGATATCGGGTCCCGGGCTACACTTTTTATTCCTTTAACCCGCGATGGACTCCAGCCAAGTTTTGTTGCGATCTCCTCAGTGGTAGGTTCCCTTCCATATTTTTGCATCAGCTGTCTTGATTCTCTTATTACTTTGTTGATTTGTTCGATCATGTGTACCGGGATGCGAATGGTACGCGCCTGGTCGGAAATAGACCTTGTTATCGCCTGTCTTATCCACCATGTGGCATATGTGCTAAATTTATAGCCTTTTTTATATTCAAACTTTTCCACTGCCTTTATCAGACCTATATTTCCTTCCTGTACAAGATCAAAAAAGTGAAGGCCTCTGTTTGTATACTTTTTTGCAATACTTACAACAAGCCTCAGGTTTGACTGGATAAGATTATTTTTCGCTTTGCAGATAAATGCCCTTCCCTTTTCGATTTCAGAATGAATACTTTTAATTTTATTTATTTTTTCACTTGTATCTGTTTCGATTTCATTTAGTTTTTTTTCAGACTCTTTAATTATTTTAAACATCCCCTTGATCTCTTCAGCGTTCGGGTAGTATTTATCTTTAATCTTTTCAATGCCCTTGCTATTTTCTATATGTCTGTTTATTGTTTTGATTTCCTTGACAGTTCTCCCTGTCTGTTTCTTTATATTAGAGAAAGTTTCTTTTATAATTAATATTTGCTTATTATAATCATCAATTTTGTTTGAAATTCTTACTATTTCTTCTCTATTAATATTTGCCCGTTTGAACGCCTTATAGATATCTTTATTAACTTTTTCAGAATCTTTGCTATTTGAGATTATTGACTGCCTTTCCTTGATCACTTTTTCCAGATTACAAAACTTTCTTTTTAATTTCCTTCTGTCCTCAGATGATATTTTGTAAAACTTTTGATACTCCAGTAACCCTTGAATATCCAGTTTATTTTCTTTAATTTTTTCTAAGGTTCGTTTAATTTCCATGATAAAAATATTTGAATTAAATAATACATTTTCGATTATGGATTCACCTTTTTCGATCTCTTTTGCCAGTTTCACTTCTTCCATAGCTGTAAGGAGATTTACTTTTCCTATTTCCTTTAGATAAAGCCTTATCGGGTCATCAACATGAGGGCTTGGTTCCTGATTGATTATCTTGTTATTTAAACCAGGGCTTTTTTCCTGCTTCAGGTTTTCTTCCTGTTCCTCACTATCAAGGTTTTCGGATATGTTGATATTTTCTTTTGAGAGAAGTACAAAAAGTTCATCGATTTTGTCAGAACTCACAATGGATTGAGGCAGGATATCATTTATTTGATCATAGGTGATTGAATTATTCTGCTCCCCTGCCAGTTTCAATAAATATTCAACTTCAGAAAGGTTTCTCATGTCAGACACCGTCCGGCTCCCGCGAGTAGAATTATTACCTAATCAATTACGGACATCAAAGTACACCTGGTTTCTAATAATTCACATCCCCTCCCTGATAAAAAATATTATGAACTGTAATTAACTTTCCGAACAATCCGGATAAAACAGTAAAGCAATTTATTTAAAGAACGCGCACTTCTCTTTGAAATTCGCTAATGCTCAGTTTTACTGTTCCACAAAATCCTAATTTTTTCAAGCTCGTTGCTGTAAACCTGCTTTTCAACCATTAATTCGTTTGTCAAATTTACATCGTTTTCAAGTTCTGCCTCACTCAGTCGCGAATTGATCATGACGATTTTTTCACGGATTCTCTTTTCTTTTAATTTCGACAAGACATCGGTTACCTGATCTTCCGGGTTGCCGTACAGAGCTTCCTCAACCAATTTACCGCTTAAATACTCGATATATTTTTCATCATCAAGGTATCCGAAAACCGCACCTGAATCCCATCCGGTATTTGTGCTGGCACGATTTATAGCGTTCCAAAGTTTGCGGTTCCATTTACCTCGAAAAAACTTTTCATCTATCCTTCCACTTAATTTAGAAAAAAATTCGGGATTATTCAATATCAGAAGAAGCAGGTATAATTCTGTCGAAATTATCTTTTCTTCGGATAAATTGCGGTTTTTTTGTGCAAATTGTTGATCCTTTCCGGTTAGCTTCGGAATCCCGGGATTATAAGGCAGGTTTTTCTTATTTGGCGTCAGTTTTATGAGCTCGCGTTGAATAATAGATTCTTCCAATTTCAAGGCCTGAGCAGATCTACGTTTCAATTCTATTTTTAGTATTTCACCATTCATATTTTCATAATACTCGGAAAGTGATTGTAATATAGTAATTTTTTCATTTGCGGTATATTCTTTTCCACCGGTGATAAAATTGGCTATTAAGAAGTCAATCCCCGATATAGCATCTTCGACAAGCATGCCGAAGTCTTCAGGCGCGTATTCATCAAAAAAATCCCCCGGGTCCTTCCCTGACGGCAGCCTGATGACCCAGGGGTCCATCCCCTTTTTATGCATCAGTGCAACACTTCTCAAAGCTGCCTTTACACCGGCTTCATCTGAGTCGAATGCAAGAAAGATTTTTCTGACATATCTCATAATATATGAAATATGATCTTCCGTTAATGCAGTACCAAGAGGAGCCACCGTGTTCTTTATTCCCTCTTTGTGCATTCTAATGACATCGATATAGCCTTCAACTATAAAAAGCGAGCCTTCCTTTCTTATGGATTGTTCGCTCTCATTGAATCCATAAAGGTATCGCCCCTTGTGAAAAACCGTATTTTCAACCGTGTTAATATATTTTGGAATGTTGGGGTCATTATTACCAAAATCTCTACCCCCAAACCCGATAACACGCCCTATATTATCCTGTATCGGAAAAATGATCCGATTTCTGAAACGGTCATAATATCCTGAACCGCTCTTTTTTTTAATAATAAGGCCTGCCTCCTCGATTTTTTCGTTGCTGTATCCTTCAGCTTTTAGATAAGAAAGCATAGCGTCCCATCTTTCCGGGGCATAACCGATTTTAAAGGATTTTATTGTCCCTGTATCAATATTACGTCCTTTAAGATATTCTATCGCCTTCGTACCAAGGTTTGAGAATAAGGCTTTCACATAAGCACTGGCTGCCTTTTGGATTATCTGGTATATGACATCCCGTTTTTCTGCAAAGTTCCTGTCGGATTTTGATGTATTAACCTGGATGCCTGCCCTTTCTCCAAGCATCTTTACGGCATCCGGGAAGGATATCCCCTTAAATTTCATCAAAAAATTAAATACATTCCCGCCTACCCCGCAGCCGAAACAGTGAAATATATTTTTATGAGGGCTCACCATAAATGAAGGTGTTTTTTCGGAATGAAAAGGGCACAAACCTTTGTAGTTCTGTCCCGATGATTTCAGGTTTACGTATTCCCCGATGACTCCTATTATATTGGTTTTTTCTTTGATCTGGTTTATCTGATCTTCTGAAATAATCAATTTATCAGTATCCGGAAACCATATAACGTTTTTATTATTTTGCGGGTTAAAATATAATTATTACTTAGTATCAAGACAAACTTTTTGTTGTTATTTTTCATCATTTTCGGCTTTCTGCCAGGTACTGTCACATCATTCAGCTTAACTGATAACCTATTCTTCTCGAACCGCTGAATTTTTTTATCGCTTTGAGATGTTCATTGTACGTGGAAGAAAAGTAGTGGCTTCCGTCATTTTTTGACACAAAAAACAAATAGTCGACATCCGCAGGACTTACTGCAGCTTTTAACGAGTCGGCCCCAGGGTTCGCTATTGGCCCCGGAGGCAGCCCGGGATGCAGATAAGTGTTATAAGGAGATTCTATTTTCAGATCGCTGAATAAAAGCCTCTCTTTAGTTTTGCCCAGAATATACTGCACAGTGGCACAGGACTCCAACCGCTTTCCTTTATTTAAACGATTATAAAAAACTGCAGCGATTATCGCCCTTTCTTCCTCCAATTGTGCTTCTTTCTCGACCAGTGAAGCAATTATCACAGTTTTTATAAGCTCGTCCCGTGTATAGTCCACGTATGGAATATCATTCAGGCTCTCAAAAAACTTCTTGATCATTATTTCGGCTATCTGCGACCCGTCCAGCCCTTTTGCGATTATATATGTGTCAGGAAATAAAAAACCTTCAGCCGTTTTAAAAGGGATTTTGTACTTATCAAGCAAGGTTTTATCAGAACTGGCACCCAAAAAGGCTTCTGAGTCGACTATACCCTGTGATTCAAGACGCTGGGCAATTTGTTTTAAATTATAACCTTCGGGAATGGTAAATTTTATCGTGACAACGATCCCTTTCGATAAAACGGACAGTATTTTCGTATTTTTCGTTTCGAGATCAAACTCATACTCACCGGCTTTTATGGACCTTGTCTTTTTACTCAGTCTCATTAATGTTATGAAGAACAGGTCCGACCTTATAAAACCATCGTCCATTAGATTTAAAGCGACCGATCTTACTGTTTCCCCCTTTTCTACAGTAAAAACAGCAGACCCTTTTCCGAAATTGACAGGTAAATTGAAATAGTAATAAAGGGCAACCAAACCGCCTAATATTATTAATATTATTAGAGGAAATCTCAGTCTTTTCATAATATTTTGAGTTGCAGGTGCAAGTAAGCCTTAAAGATAATATAGTATATTTTAAAAGTAAAGAAGGCTTTATTTGATTAAAAAATTGTTATGCAGATTCTCTCATGGGGTTCGCGGTATATTCATCAAATGGATCGATGCCTCGGTTGTTATAAACTTTATAATATTCACTTCCTGATTTGAATAATTTCCATTCTCTTTTTCTGTCAAATTCAGTACTCCAATAATTGTATTCCCGGAAAAAATAGGGAAAGAAATAAAAGAATTCGATCTGTATTTGTGTTTAACCACATATTCCTTCCCCTCGGATGCACCATTCATTATGATAGGCACTTCATCTAAAAATACCCGGCCGGCTATTCCCTCACCCGGTTTGATATGGATATCGGAGGCCAAACTGATTTCACTTCTCTTCCATCCCAGGGTACGATAAATGTAAAGCTCATTCTTTTTTTTATCGTAAATTAGAATGGAAGCCCGTTCAGAGCGTGTAGTTTTTGCTGAAGCGACAAGTACTTTATTCATCAATTCATTTATTCCGCTTATTCCTTTCAGGTATCTCTGTAAGGCGATAAAAAATGTGGAATGATCTTTTCCCCCCTTCAATCTCAGCTCAGGGGCTTCATTGATCTCATCTTCCGCCTGCATCCTAACATATAGATTTTCTTTTCCACGCGGCAGCACAGCTGTGATCCTTTCAAGCAAGACCAGGATGGAAATGAGAAATATAGCTATAATGATCAAAATAATGACAGTAATATCCTGAGGGCTGAAAAAATAGGGTAATTTATTGAAAGAAGTAAGCAGCTGATATGCTGCAAGGGTAATTACACAGACGAATATAACAACATATTTCCCCTTTAAACCTCTCATAGATCTCCCCCGGTAATATTAAGGTATGTTAGTATAAATTCAGATTCGCCGTTATTAATTAATTTAGCCTGAGCTTTATCGATCGTTAAGACGCTCGGGTTGAAATAGACAGGTTTTTCACCTAAAAAAGAGATCTCCAGTAAAAGCCCAAGAGATGTTTCTTTTGACCAGTCCTGGTCAAAAATAAAATTTCCAAGACTATAAGCGATTATTCCGCCTTTATACACTTCAATACCCTGTATTACATGAGGGCCGCCGCCCAGAACCACATCTACCCCGTAATCAATCAGTTCTCTCATTTTCTTTACCTTTTCACTTTCAGGCTCAGGTACATATTCAATACCGGAGTGCACGGACGCGATAACTATGTCATACTTACTCTTCAGTTCTTTAATTTCTTTCTCGAGATCGATCTCCGGGTCGATCTCCGGTTCGCTCCTTTTAAATGTCAGTGTCCACATTGTTTTCCCGGATTGGTTTATTACGAAAGGGTAAATATCATTAAAAGAAACAAAAGCGACGCTGGTGTCTTTCATATAAAAAACTGCCGGTTTCAGGGCTTCTTCTCTTGTCTCACCAACACCTGAGTACCTGAAGCCGCTTTTATCAAGCAATTCCATTGTATCTGAAACAGCATCTATTCCCCAGTCTAAAACATGGTTGTTTGCAAGGGAAAATACGTCAAAACCCGCAAACTTCAACCCCTCGAGTACTTCAGGGTCTGCCTTAAAATATATACCCTTTTTAAATGGTGAATAAATACTTCCCCTGTGTGAAACTGGTGATTCCAGATTTGCAAAAGCAATATCGTGTTTAATGATCTCTTCGCGGATACTTAAAAAGGGGTAATCGACACCGAAATCCCTTATATATTTATTAGCCCCCCTTGTCAGCATAATATCCCCGCCGGCTATGATAGAAAAAGTATTTTCTCTCCACTGCCCTAAATCATAAAGGAGTGAAGGATTATCGTTTAAAATACTGTTATCTTTGACAACAATATTGGCGGAAAAAACTTTTTTATATAATCCGCTGTTTATGTTGTACAGGGTCGGGTAAATATCATCAACCGGAATAGGTTTTATGTCGAGGTTTAGATTTTCAAAGGATATTATTCCAAGCGGGACCCTGCCTTTTTTGATTTTTTTCCATATTTCCGTGTCCGAGGTTTTTTTTGAGATCAGCAGATTGTCAAACTCTTTACCGGATATAGATCTTATTGTGCTGTTTTTATTTGTTACAGCGACTTTAACCAGTGAGTAATCAAAATTCGTCAGGGAATAAAAGTTCGATTCGATAGGGTTATCTGATATATATATTGCGTCTGGATTTGATATAATATAGCTGTTTATCTCGTTCGGTTGAAAAACTCCAGTCTCGACCTTGTACCCCCTGTCCCCGATCTTTGATGTTATATCCCGTATAATTATTGAATCCCACGCGATGCTTTCATCATACAATACATAAACCAGTTTATCTTTTTTAATATCTGTTCTCGAGAGAAAAGAAAAGAAAAGAAACGCGGCTATTACCGATGTTACTATAAAAATAAACCTTTTCATATTAACTCCTGGGGCTGCATCTTATTCTAATACGAGACCAAACGGCCCCGTGTAATCAAAAACAGCTGTATATACTGAAATAGTCATGAATACAGCCGGTTCGAGGTTTCACTTCTTTTAGGATAAAGCGGTAGCGAAAAAGCTTCAAGTATTATTTTTAACGAGGGATTGGACCAGCGGCCGTTATCGATCCAGGCCCATAATTTTATACATAAACTCCACCCATATTGGCGCGGCGGCTACACCGCCTGACTGACCTTCTCCCAGGGTGTTTGAAGGGTCATCAAATCCCAACCAGACAGCAGTAATTACTGCATCGTCGTATCCGATAAACCACGCATCAGCAAATTCGTTTGTCGTACCTGTCTTCCCCCGCCATTTCGGGATAGATCCTGACAGACCATTTGAGCCGGAAGCAGTGGAAAGGACTGCACCGTATGCTGTTCCACCCTCCTGCAGTACCCCCTCAAGTATTTCATTTATCATGTCTGAAGTACTTTTTGTTATAACCGGTTTAACCTTTCCAGACTTATTTATGCTATCTATTAAAGAATTTTTGCTTATGATAACATTCCCGTTACTATCCTCGACCTTTAAAACTGATACGGGAATTACCCTTTTACCACCATTGGGGAATATTGAATATGCTGTCGCTATCTCCAGGGGAGAAAAACTGTATACCCCCAGAGCCGCTGACGGGAACGGCTTGAATCTACGCCGTACTTCCTCGGGGCCAAGATCAAGAGCGCTGCCGATGAGATTTATTATCTTAACGATTCCGGTTTTCTGACCCAGCTGCACGGCAACTGAATTAAGGCTTTTTTTCATCGCGAATGCCAGCGATACTTC
Source organism: Spirochaetota bacterium (assembly GCA_011049595.1). Lineage (GTDB taxonomy): Bacteria > Spirochaetota > B62-G9 > B62-G9 > DRHN01 > DRHN01. Next base: position 10,745 of record DRHN01000426.1, read on the forward strand.
ACCGTAATAGTCATCGTTATAATTATCCGGACTCCAGATACCTTCATTTGTTTCTATCTCAAGAGGTTCATCCAAAAAAATCGTATCTTTTGTTAAACCAAGAGTTTCAAACGCAGCAGCGTAAACAAACGGTTTAAAAGCGGACCCGATCTGTCGTTTAGCCGAAGTGGCCCTGTTGAATTGATTGTCGGATGTAAAACCGCTGCCGCCGACCATGGTGTGGATTTGCCCGTTAATCGGATCCATGACAAGAATCGCGCCTTCGACATTTTTATCCCTTGAACCTGTAATATCTGAAGTCCTTATCCCCTGCCGGGTGAGCCCTGAAACAAGGACCTCTCTGGCTATTATTTGTTTTTTAATATCAAGAGTGGTATAGATTCTTAAATCTCCGATATTGAACTGTTCTTCTCCTGTTTTTTCGTTGAGGACCTGTCTGACATATTCTGTAAAATATGGAGCCAGGTTATTCTCTACATGAACCCCGGCAATATCATATTGAAGTTTAACCGATAGAAACTGTTCCCAGAAATCTTCAAACCCGTCCGTTGCAACCCCGGCATCCATTATTCCCGCGTGTGTCAATCTGTTTAATACCACTTTATGCCTTTTCATGCTTTTTTCAGGATACAGCTGCGGTGAAAGACGCTCGGGGCTGTTGATCAAGGAAAATAAAAGAGCAGCCTCAAACAGATCGAGATCATCAACTTTTTTACTAAAATAGAATCGCGCGGCAATTTCAATCCCGTATAAATTGTACCCAAAATACACCGCATTGATGTAAAAACTCAGGATGTCATCCCTGCTGAACCTTTTTTCAAGTTCAAAGGTACAGAACAACCAGGTTAAATATCCTGATAACCGGCTGGCGGTTCCTGATAACCGGCTGGCGGTTCCCTTAAATATTTTTTCTCTTTTTGGCAGTAGTATTCCTGATAACTGCCCCGCTACTGTTCTCCCTCTTCGTGCTGACGAGAAAGTGTTGCGCGCGATTACCCGCAGCATACCGATCCCGCCGCCAGAAGGCCCTTTCCTGGTATAAAACCCAGGGTCCTCAATAATTAATAAAGCATCGATCAGATGCGGGGGAATTTCAGCGAGATTTAATATTTTTCTCGATCCCGGAAATATCTCACAGATCACCTCGAGATTTCTGTCAAATATTAAGGTCTTATCAGTTTTTTTTAATTCCGGTGTTAACAGGGCCTCTTTCTCATCCCGTTCAATGATGCTTTTAAGGACATACAGTCGTTCAAAAACACTTTCCCTTTTGATCTTCCAGGAAGTATAGTTGCTGTAGAAAATAGAACCCGAAACAAGAATTGCTATGATAATAAAAAAGGTAATTGTTAAAATAAAGTATTTCATTGTATATTATTATTATTCTTATATAATGAAAATTCAATATATCTTTTGTTGAAAGGTTGTCCTGTAATGGAAAAATTTTTTAAAGGTATTCCTGGGTCAGGAGGAATCGCTATCGGCTCCGCGATTGTTCTTATGAAATCAAATATTTTTATTCCAAAATACACTATTGCAGGGGACGATGAATCTGTTGAAAGGGAATTAACCAAGCTGGAAAACGCTCTGATGAAAACCAGAAATCAACTTGAAGAGTTAAGAGATGATTTATCCCAGAAACATTCAGCCCTTGAGACAGGGTACATTGACACTACAATAATGATGCTCGAAGACCCTTTAATAAAAGAAAAGGTAACGGAAAAATTGTCTCAAACACCCCTGAATATAGAATGGATATTCAATGAGGTCATAGAAGAAATTGCCGGGAAATTACAGGAATCCGAGGACAGTTATTTTAAAGACAGGGCGCCGGACGTTATCTCCATCGGGCACAAAGTCCTGAAAAACATTTTCGGTAAGCATGAGATGGAAATCCCTTACATGGGCAAAGACCCGATCGTTGTGGCTCATACACTGTCGCCTCCCGAGATGATATATTTCTTTAAAAAAAATGTAAAAGCCGTGGTCACCGAAATCGGCGGAAAAACTTCACACGTGTCGATCATGGCACGGGACCTGGAGATACCGGCTGTCATCGGGGTCAACGACATCACAAGGGTGACCCAAACAGGGCAGCAGGTAATTGTGGACGGTACTGTCGGGACAGTTATTATCGACCCGAAAACGGATTCTTTAACAGTTTACAAATATAAGATCGAGCAGAATAAAAAATACGAAAAAACTCTCAAAAAGATCGAAAACAAGGCCTGCGTTTTAAAAGAAGGGATCGAGATCTCTCTTCTCGCAAACCTCGATGTAGAAGAAGAGCTTCGACTGATAAAAAAGAACTCGTGCATGGGCATCGGTTTATTCAGGACCGAATACATCTTTTTGAACCGAAAAGAATCACCGAGTGAAGATGAGCAGTTCAGCACATATAAAAGGGTTATAAAAGCGCTCAAGCCTTATGAGGTGATCATCAGGGTAATCGACATCGGGGGTGATAAAAAACCTTCCTACATGAGCTACTATGAAGAGAAAAATCCATTTTTGGGATGGAGGGGCATCCGATACGCTCTTTCGCACATGGACCTTTTTAAAGAACAGCTGAGGGCAATCCTGCGTGCCGCTTTTCACGGCAACGCAAGGATAATGTTCCCTATGGTGAATGACCTTGACGAAATTCAGGAAATAAAAAAAATAATGAAGGAGTGTGAGAACGATCTAAGTTCAAAGAACATTCCATATAAACATAAGATCCCGCTCGGAATAATGGTGGAAACACCATCAAGTATCATTCTTCTGGACAGGATCGCGGATCATGTTGATTTTATCAGTGTAGGGACCAACGATTTGATACAATACACACTTGCCATCGACCGTGGTAACGGTATGGTTGCAAGCGACTTTGATCCTACACACCCGGCCCTTTTGAGATCTTTAAAAAGAATAAGCGATATCTCTTTAGAAAAGGGGCTTGAAACAAGCATTTGCGGCGAGATGGCAGGCGAGCCTCTCTACACACTTCTTTTGATAGGGCTCGGTTATAAAAAATTAAGCATGAGCCCGGTCAGCATACCTTTTGTAAAAAACATCGTAATAAATTCTTCAGCTTCCGATTCCAAAGAAATAGCTTCAAAGGCCCTGGAGTTTTCATCAAAAAAAGATGTCACCAGATTCATTAGAAAAGAGATGATCAGCCGGTTTAAAATCCTTGAATATTATTTCAGTCAGAATGTCTAATTCAAACAACTTTATCCCGACAGTCGCTATAGTAGGTAAACCAAATGTGGGTAAATCTTCACTCTTCAACAGACTCATCAGGAGAAGAAAGGCGATTGTTTCCGGCGAGCCCGGTGTTACAAGGGACATTAACTATGAGCTCGTTTCCTTCAATGGATTAGAATGCCGGCTGGCGGACTGTGCAGGTTTTACAAAAGCGGGAGATGAAATACAGAGCCTGTCACAGTCACTCAACACAAAGCTGATCGACAGGGCGTCAGTGATAATTTTTCTTTGTGAAATATCCAGTTTAACGGCAGAGGATTTCGATACCGCAGAAATAACCAGAAAAAGCGGAAAACCCTACATTTTTGTGATCAACAAAGTGGACAACGACCGGCTTCTTGAACATTTATACGATTTTTTTGATCTCGGTCTTGAAGATCCAATACCGGTATCGACTGCACACGGAAATAATGTGGCTCTCTTAATTGATATGCTGATCGAAAAGTTACAATCGGTTGTCCCGGCCGATAGAACAGACACTCCTTTATCAGCGCAATCTTACAGAATCACTTCATCCGGAAATACCGGATCTATCGACGTTGCGATAGTTGGAAAACCAAATGTTGGAAAATCCTCCCTGCTCAATCTCCTTGTAAACATGGACAGGTCTCTTGTCAGCGAAATTCCAGGCACAACAAGGGATTCCATTGACGAAACTGTTGAATACGGCGGTTTTAACATCAATTTCATCGATACTGCGGGATTGCGAAAAAGAAAAATGGTTAGAGAAAACGTTGAGTTTTACAGCCTTTTGCGTGCCCGGGAAGCTATAAAACGATCCTCTATATCGATCATGCTTGTAGATGCTGTTGAAGGGGTATCCACCCAGGACAAGAAGATCGCTTCAATGATAGTCAAAGAAAAGAAAGGTATAATAATTGCCGCCAACAAGTGGGACATTGCAAAAGAAAAGGGTATCCAGTTCCAG
>DRHN01000427.1 GCA_011049595.1 Spirochaetota bacterium
AGGGGCAGCATTGTAGAGGGAGTGAGAGACATAATATATTCTCCATTTCAGAAAAGTATTTTACAGTTTATAAATACTAATATACCCTCAGTACTGCCCCCGGGTAAGAAAAATCCTGTAACATCTCCTGTTTTTCAACTACGCCCTCAAGCTCTATCGGTTTTGTAAAACTGGGCCACCCGGTACCGGAATCATACTTGTCCGTGGAGCTGAACAGAGGCTCGCCCGAAACTATATCCACGTAGATACCTTCCCCCTTATTGTTCCAGTATTCATTCCGGAAAGGTCTTTCAGTACCGCCTTTCTGGGTGACCTCGTACTGCAGAGGTGATAATTTTTTCTTCAATTCCTTTTGTGACATTTTTTTATATTTCTCTCCTTGCTCGTTGTGATCCCTTTCACTTTCGACCTCATCACTCCACACGGCATCCAGGAATTGATCACGCCCAGAAAAGAATCTGTAATTCTTATACCTGGCTGCATTATTAAAAACACAGGCAGTGCAAACGCACCTATTTAAAAAATCCTAATTATATTCATTTTTCGGCTCCTTTGAAATTACTTAATTACAGTACACTCATTATTAACGATAACAGGTAAAAATGAGGAAAGTATAAAAGAAATATAAAGATTTTGTAAAGCTGGTACCCTTAAAAATAGAGGTGTGTGCATTTAAACGATGGTACATGAGGAGCACGATTAATAACATCTGTTACCGGACGGTTTCATTACCTGACCCTTCCGGAAACATAGTGCATATGAATAAACTGTTTTTAAGTCAAAAGTATCAAAGAGTGTATACCCGATGCCGATTTTTCGGTTACCCCGGGATTAGTGAATTGTGAAATACAAAAAAGAACTATCACCCAAGATACCAAAAAGCTTTTCTCCAATTATGGTCGTGGAGTTTTACCATAAAATCCCCCGAAATATCAGGCATCTCTGAGACCGCACAGTTTAACTCAACCTGAGAAGGGTTCCGCATCCCTGGAATTACGGTGCTCACGGCAGAGTGCGCAAGAGCAAACTTTAAAGCAGCCTGAGAGAGGTTGTACTCACTCCCCTGAATATCAGCCTCTATTTTTTTTACCCTTTCGACAGTTTTTTTCAGGCGGTCTCCTGCAAAGTATTCGTTCCTGAAATCCCCCTCCTCGAATCGAGTATCTTCCGTCAACTTCCCCGTGAGAGAACTTTCATCGAATGGGACCCGTACGATGATCCCCACTCCCTGATCTAAAGCAGCGGGTAGAAGCTCTGCAGCAGGCTCCTGCTCGAAGATATTGTAAATGACCTGCAACGTGTCGATCAGACCTTCCCTCATAAGCTGTATCACGGAGTTCTGATCGTGAGCAGGTGTCGATATTCCAAAAAAACGCACTTTACCTTCTTTCTTTAATTCACTGAGGACTTCAAGAGGTTTTGGGTCCCTGTTCCATGCTCTCGTCCAGGTATGCAGCTGGAGGATGTCGGTAGGATCCGATTCGTAAATGATAACGGTTTTTACATTTTTATCAACCAAATATTTCAACCATAATAGGTTTACCGCCATGAGCATTGCATTTATTTACCTCTGAAGATATATAATAAGTTCTTGGTGCCTTTCCAGGGGTGTCCAGCTACGTGCCTAGCGTCAATCTGTATTTTTCCCGAAGGTGAAGAGCAGTGGGAGAAAGAGCTGTCTCTTCTCTCGGATGAGCTGGATATTTATCTTGCAGCCGCCTATGTAGTGCCTGTCTCGGAAAACCCGTTTCTTTATGAAAATAAGTACATCCTTTTCGATAGCGAAGGGCTTACGAGGCAGACCTATTTTAAACATCATCCTGTACCGGGAGAGCCTGCGGTAAAGGGTACCGGCCCGATCGACGTTGTCGAATCCGATTTCGGCAGGTTGATCGGGGCCATCTGTTATGATTATGATTTTCCGGAGATAGGGCGTAAGCACGGAAGATTGAAAAGTGATATCATTTTTGTCCCTTCGTCAGATTGGAGAGGGATCGACCCGATCCACACAGAGATGGTCAAGCTGCGTGCCATCGAAGGGGGGCACAGCGTGCTGCGCTCGGCCCGCTGGGGTCTTTCAGCAGGAATCGACAGCTACGGAAGGATAAGGGATGGCTCAGTGATTTTGACAGCGGCGATAAGATCCTGTTAGCTAATTTACCTGTTTCAGGTACCGTAACACTTTACAGCATTATAGGTGATACTTTTGTCGCGTTGTGTTTTTTGATTTGGGGGTTTATCTGTATCCTGGGTTTACTCAAAAAACATGAAGGGAAATGATGAATTTATGAAGTTTGGTTTAAGGGTGGACTCGAAGCTCTGTAACTGTTATCTTGTTTCAGAATTTCTCCACTCTTAAAACAGCTGGAAACGGAAACTAGCACATTAGGATTGATCATCACGATTTTGAAGACAACAGCAACAGGTTGTTTTTAAAACTGATTAAATATTTTCACCCTGATATGCTGAACTACATTCAAAAAGATATTGAAATTGCTTTTAACAGAAATCAAATGGGCTGGCTGGAGTTTTATAAAAATCTTCTTTCTGCTGATAAAAAGATAAAAATCCCCGGGAGTACTAAATCTCAAAGAACCACCGGGGGCTCTGAATTCAAATATGCACGTAATGAGGAATTCCAATTTGATACCCGGGATTTCGGTTATAGTGTTTCCGGGTCTTATGAGGGCACAGGAGATTCTATTATTGATGAAGTGGAGGAGGAATTTGATTTCATTAATGCATTAAAAGCATCTTATATGGGCAATAATGACCTGCAACTGGGCATTGCCGATTTAAAGTCTATGGAAGAAGAACTTGTGCTTTGCGATTATGATATCAGTGAATTAAACGGGCTGCAGCACTGTGTTAATATTACAAGCCTTAATCTTTCTTACAACAATATTTTAAATATATATGAGATCAAATATCTGTCGGAGCTGCGTGAGCTATTTTTATCAAATAACTGTAT
>DRHN01000428.1 GCA_011049595.1 Spirochaetota bacterium
CCTTATCGAAGAGATGAGCGGAGGCAACCAGCAGAAAACCCTGATATCAAGGTGGCTTTTGAAAGAACCAAAAATAATAATATTCGACGAGCCGACAAGAGGTATTGACGTGGGCGCGAAGTATGAGATTTACAGGCTTATAAGGACGCTCGCCCAAAGCGGAAAGGGAATAATTATGATCTCTTCCGAGCTTCCTGAAATCATAGGTCTTTCGGATAGAATAATGGTGATGAGAAGGGGCAGAATAGAAGATATAATCGACCAGCATGAAAAAGAGTCATCAGAGGAAGAGGTGATGTCTATCGCTGTCGGGCATACATACAAACTGTGAAAGGCTGTTTCGAAAATGAGTGAACAAGGGAACGACGCAAGCAGGACGAATTTCAGAGCATTTCTGTCGGACAGGCTTGTCTGGGTAATACTGCTGGCCCTCGTAATTTTCGCGTTTATCGCAAGTCCGACATTCAGAAAGCCCATGAACCTCTCAAATGTTCTGAGACAGTCGGTAGGTCTGGGTATAGCGTCTCTCGGGCAAACTTTTGTAATACTTTCGGGGGGGATAGATCTATCCATCGGGTCAATAATATCGTTGCTGATCACGATGATCGCCGGGATTTTCACTAACAATCCGGACATACCTATGATCTATATTATACTGTTGATGCTGGGGATCGGTCTTGCCGCGGGTGTTCTCAACTCCTTTATTATTATTAAACTGAATGTCACTCCTTTTATCGCCACTCTCGGTACTATGTCTATTTTCCAGGGAATTGTTCTTTTTTACAGTAAAATCCCTCTTGGCGGTGTGCCAAAAAGGTTCAGGTTCATAGCCGACGGTTATCTGTCAGTGATACCGTTCAGTATTATACTTTTCATCATTTTAATTGTGTGCTGTTATTATGTACTCAACCGTCACAGAATAGGACGCCACATATACGCGGTCGGTTCCAGCCAGTATGTGGCCCGGTTATCCGGTATTCATGTGGACAGGATAAAATTTTTTTCCTATACCGTGTGTGCGGGATTAGCCGCGGTAGCTTCTATTTATCTCGGCGCCCGTCTTGGAGGCGGCGGGCCGAGAATAGGCACCGGTTATGAGCTCGATTCAATTACCGCAATTGTAATAGGGGGCGTGTCTTTGACCGGAGGGGTCGGGAGCGTTGTGGGAGGTTTCGGCGGCGTGCTCATTTTATCGGTGTTCAACAACATCATGAACCTTCTGGGTGTAAACCCGTTTTACCGCATCGTATTAAAAGGAGTAATGCTCATTCTCGCTGTTTCCTTTTATAAAAGGAAGTGAGTGTCGATCATCAAATTTATTCCGAAGGCAAAAGGAGAGCATTATGGGGGAAACAAAAAAACTCGGAATCGGGATGCTGGGTTATCTGTTCATGGGGAAATCCCACACCAATGCCTACAAAAAACTTCCCTATATCTATTATCCGCCGCCTGCTGTACCGGTCCTCCGGGGGCTATGCGGTAGAAGTGAAAAAGCCGTAAAGGAGCACGCGGAGCGATTTGGGTATGAGTATGGAACTACCGACTGGAAGAAATTGATAAACGATCCCGGGATCGATGTTTTTGACAATAACGGTCCAAATAATATCCACATGGAGCCTGTTATCGCTTCTCTTGAAGCGGGGAAGCACACGATAGTTGAAAAACCGCTGGCCATGAATGTAGGAGAAGCAAAGAAGATGGTTGAAGCGGCCCGGAGCGCGAAAAAAAAAGGAATCAAAAGCATGGTTTCATTCAGCAACCGGTTCGCGCCCGCTGTTCTTCTGGCAAGGAGGCTGATCAACGAAGGCAGGATCGGCAGGGTCTACCATTTTAGGGCAGCTTTTTTACAGGACTGGCTTGTTGATCCGGATTTTCCGCTTTCCTGGCGGCTCCAGAAGGAAGTAGCGGGGTCCGGGGTCCTGGGCGACCTGAACGCCCACAGCATAGACATGGCCAGGTTCCTTACAGGGCTGGAGATTGTTGAAGTATGCGGGACCGCGGAAACATTCATTAAAGAGCGCCCTCAGCCGCTCGAGGCCTCGGGGCTTTCAGGAAAAGGCGGGATAGAAAAGGGGAACGTGACTGTCGATGACGCGTCGCTTGGAATATTTCGTTTCAGCAACGGGGCTCTTGGAAGCATAGAAGCAACACGATTTGCTTCCGGGAGAAAGTCGCTGTGGCAGATAGAGGTTTATGGAAGCCGGGGAGCGGTCCAATTTGAGCTTACCGAAAACAACCTTCTGCGTTATTTTTCTTTTGACGACCCTCAGGAGGTCCAGGGATTCAGGACCATCCTCGCGACAGAGGCCCAAGTCCATGACTTCATAAAGCACTGGTGGCCGCCCGGCCACATGCTCGGGTGGGAGCACCATCACTGCCACACAATTTTTCATTTTATTAATTGTATTGTTAACAACCTTGATGTCGGACCCTGGGGCGCAACTTTTGAAGACGGGCTGGAGGTACAGCGAGTTTTGCAGGCCCTGCAGATTGCAAGCGAGGAAAAAACCTGGGTTAAGATAGCTGAGGTCCTGTAAAATGGAAGGTCTCGGCGGC